>NZ_JBCNYA010000095.1:0-211 GCF_049727805.1 Frateuria sp. YIM B11624 | reverse complement strand
CCCCCCCCCCCCCCCCCCCCCCCCCCCCCCCCCCCCCCCCCCCCCCCCCCCCCCCCCCCCCCCCCCCCCCCCCCCCCCCCCCCCCCCCCCCCCCCCCCCTCACCCCCCCCCCCCCCCCCCCCCCCCCCCCCCCCCCCCCCCCCCCCCCCCCCCCCCCCCCCCCCCCCCCCCCCCCCCCCCCCCCCCCCCCCCCCCCCCCCCCCCCCCCCCC
>NZ_JBCNYA010000094.1:0-217 GCF_049727805.1 Frateuria sp. YIM B11624 | reverse complement strand
GCGTTAGGTTCTTGCTTGGCTGCTCTCTCGCGGTGTGCGCTTCGCCAGCGCTCAGCGCTCCGCACTTGGCCGCGGCCTCTGCAGCGCCGCGGCAAGCTCCAGGCATCCAAAGCTGCTAGCGTTGCGTTCGGTGGGGTTCGCGTTCGTCCGGCGTAGTCGCTCAAGCATGGCGCGGCGCAAGCCCCTAACTCTTCATTCAAGCGGACGGCTCCGCCGC
>NZ_JBCNYA010000093.1:0-233 GCF_049727805.1 Frateuria sp. YIM B11624 | reverse complement strand
CCCCCCCCCCCCCCCCCCCCCCCCCCCCCCCCCCCCCCCCCCCCCCCCCCCCCCCCCCCCCCCCCCCCCCCCCCCCCCCCCCCCCCCCCCCCCCCCCCCCCCCCCTCCCCCCCCCCCCCCCCCCCCCTCCCCCCCCCCCCCCCCCCCCCCCCCCCCCCCCCCCCCCCCCCCCCCCCCCCCCCCCCCCCCCCCCCCCCCCCCCCCCCCCCCCCCCCCCCCCCCCCCCCCCCCCC
>NZ_JBCNYA010000092.1:0-235 GCF_049727805.1 Frateuria sp. YIM B11624 | reverse complement strand
GGCTGGAGCTTGCCGCACGGCTGCAAAGCTCGCGGCCAAATGCGGAGGACTGAAAGCTGGCGAGAGCCTGGCCGAAGCGCACGTTGCGAGAGAACAACCAAGCAAGAACCTAACGCCCGAATTAAGCGGCGGCGGAGCCGTCCGCTTGAATGAAGAGTTAGGGGCTTGCGCCGCGCCATGCTTGAGCGACTACGCCGGACGAACGCGAACCCCACCGAACGCAACGCTAGCAGCT
>NZ_JBCNYA010000091.1:0-238 GCF_049727805.1 Frateuria sp. YIM B11624 | reverse complement strand
CCCCCCCCCCCCCCCCCCCCCCCCCCCCCCCCCCCCCCCCCCCCCCCCCCCCCCCCCCCCCCCCCCCCCCCCCCCCCCCCCCCCCCCCCCCCCCCCCCCCCCCCCCCCCCCCCTCCCCTCCCCCCCCCCCCCCCCCCCCCCCCCCCCCCCCCCCCCCCCCCCCCCCCCCCCCCCCCCCCCCCCCCCCCCCCCCCCCCCCCCCCCCCCCCCCCCCCCCCCCCCCCCCCCCCCCCCCCCC
>NZ_JBCNYA010000090.1:0-239 GCF_049727805.1 Frateuria sp. YIM B11624 | reverse complement strand
CCCCCCCCCCCCCCCCCCCCCCCCCCCCCCCCCCCCCCCCCCCCCCCCCCCCCCCCCCCCCCCCCCCCCCCCCCCCCCCCCCCCCCCCCCCCCCCCCCCCCCCCCCCCCCCCCCCCCCCGCCCCCCCCCCCCCCCCCCCCCCCCCCCCCCCCCCCCCCCCCCCCCCCCCCCCCCCCCCCCCCCCCCCCCCCCCCCCCCCCCCCCCCCCCCCCCCCCCCCCCCCCCCCCCCCCCCCCCCC
>NZ_JBCNYA010000089.1:0-242 GCF_049727805.1 Frateuria sp. YIM B11624 | reverse complement strand
GCTGCTAGCGTTGTGCTTGGTGGGACCTGCGGTTGTGCCGGCGCAGTCGTCCAAGCATGGCGCGGTGCAAGCCCCTAACACTTCATTCAAGCGGACGGCTTCGCCGCCGCTTAATTCAAGCGTTAGGTTCTTGCTTGGTTGTTCTCTCGCAACGTGCGCTTCGGCCAGGCTCTCGCCAGCTTTCAGTCCTCCGCATTTGGCCGCGAGCTTTGCAGCCGTGCGGCAAGCTCCAGCCTCCCAAA
>NZ_JBCNYA010000088.1:0-244 GCF_049727805.1 Frateuria sp. YIM B11624 | reverse complement strand
CGCCGAGCTGGTGTGCAGCGTGCCGAACACCAGGTGGCCGGTTTCCGCGGCGGTCAGCGCCAGGCGGATGGTTTCCAGGTCGCGCAGCTCGCCGACCAGGATGTAGTCGGGGTCCTCGCGCAGCGCCTCGTTGAAGCCGTGCGTGTCACGGTGCACCTCGCGCTGGTTGACCAGGCACTTCTGCGAGGTGTGCACGAACTCGATCGGATCCTCGACCGTGAGCATGTGGCCGTATTCGTTCTTG
>NZ_JBCNYA010000087.1:0-245 GCF_049727805.1 Frateuria sp. YIM B11624 | reverse complement strand
CGTTGTGCGTGGTGGGGCTTGTGGTTGTGCCGGCACAGTCGCCCAAGCATGGCGCAGCGCAAGCCCCTAACACTTCATTCAAGCGGACGCGCGAAAAAGCCGCGCGCCGCTTAACTCCAGCGTTAGGCCTCAAATGCCGCATTTCGCGCTCACCCGACTAGGCTACGATCAGCTCATCGAGGCGTGTGGCGGTAGTCCACCATCACCGCTCTGGGTCAACGCTGGCGTCCTCTCTTCATCCGAGC
>NZ_JBCNYA010000086.1:0-245 GCF_049727805.1 Frateuria sp. YIM B11624 | reverse complement strand
GCTTGCCGGTAGCTGCCCGGATCGCCCTGCACGGCCAGCGCGTAACGCATCGGCTCGAAGCTGCGGAACGCACGCAGTGCGTCCTCGCTCACCTGCGCCAGCGGGCGATAGAGGATCGGCTGCCGCGCTGGATCAGCTTGCCCAGCGCATGGCCGCCATACCAGCGGTCGGCCAAGGTGCGATTGACGATCGCCACCGGCTCGCCGCCGCGCACGTCGGTGGCGGCGAATGCGCGCCCTTCGCGC
>NZ_JBCNYA010000085.1:0-246 GCF_049727805.1 Frateuria sp. YIM B11624 | reverse complement strand
CGTTGTGCGTGGTGGGGCTTGTGGTTGTGCCGGCACAGTCGCCCAAGCATGGCGCAGCGCAAGCCCCTAACACTTCATTCAAGCGGACGCGCGAAAAAGCCGCGCGCCGCTTAACTCCAGCGTTAGGTTCTTGCTTGGCTGCTCTCTCGCGGTGTGCGCTTCGCCAGCGCTCAGCGCTCCGCACTTGGCCGCGGCCTCTGCAGCGCCGCGGCAAGCTCCAGGCATCCAAAGCTGCTAGCGTTGCGT
>NZ_JBCNYA010000084.1:0-246 GCF_049727805.1 Frateuria sp. YIM B11624 | reverse complement strand
GCTGCTAGCGTTGTGCTTGGTGGGGTTCGCGGTGGTGCCGGCACAGTCGCTCAAGCATGGCGCGACGCAAGCCCCTAACTCTTCATTCAAGCGGACGGCTCCGCCGCCGCTTAATTCGGGCGTTAGGTTCTTGCTTGGCTGCTCTCTCGCGGTGTGCGCTTCGCCAGCGCTCAGCGCTCCGCACTTGGCCGCGGCCTCTGCAGCGCCGCGGCAAGCTCCAGGCATCCAAAGCTGCTAGCGTTGCGT
>NZ_JBCNYA010000083.1:0-247 GCF_049727805.1 Frateuria sp. YIM B11624 | reverse complement strand
TAGCAGCTTTGGGAGCCTGTAGCTTGCCGCACCGCTGCAAAGCTCGCGGCCAAATGCGAAGGACTGGAAGCTGGCGAGAGCCGGCCGAAGCAGACGCTGCGAGAGAACAACCAAGCAAGGGCCTAACGCCCGAATTAAGCGGCGGCGGAGCCGTCCGCTTGAATGAAGAGTTAGGGGCTTGCGCCGCGCCATGCTTGAGCGACTACGCCGGACGAACGCGAACCCCACCGAACGCAACGCTAGCAGC
>NZ_JBCNYA010000082.1:0-247 GCF_049727805.1 Frateuria sp. YIM B11624 | reverse complement strand
CAGCTTTGGATGCCCATGGCTTGCCGCAGCGCTGCAAGGGCATTGACCAAGTGCGGAGGGCTGCACGCTGGCGAAGGCTTGACCGAAGCACACGCTGCGAGAGAACAGCCCAGCAAGGGCCTAACGCTGGAGTTAAGCGGCGGCGAAGCCGTCCGTCTTGAACGAGTTGTTAGGGCGCATTGACCAAGGCCCCAGCCAAGCCTACGGCAAACAGGACGAGACAGACAGGCAGAAGGACACGTATGCA
>NZ_JBCNYA010000081.1:0-248 GCF_049727805.1 Frateuria sp. YIM B11624 | reverse complement strand
CCTAACACCCGAATTAAGCGGCGGCGCAGCCGTCCGCTTGAATGAAGAGTTAGGGGCTTGCGCTGCGCCATGTTTTGGGCGACTGCACCGAACGAGCGCGAACCCCACCGAACGCAACGCTAGCAGCTTTGGATGCCCATGGCTTGCCGCAGCGCTGCAAGGGCATTGACCAAGTGCGGAGGGCTGCACGCTGGCGAAGGCTTGACCGAAGCACACGCTGCGAGAGAACAGCCCAGCAAGGGCCTAAC
>NZ_JBCNYA010000080.1:0-250 GCF_049727805.1 Frateuria sp. YIM B11624 | reverse complement strand
CCTAACGCTTGAATTAAGCGGCGGCGAAGCCGTCCGCTTGAATGAAGTGTTAGGGGCTTGCACCGCGCCATGCTTGGACGACTGCGCCGGCACAACCGCAGGTCCCACCAAGCACAACGCTAGCAGCTTTGGGAGGCTGGAGCTTGCCGCACGGCTGCAAAGCTCGCGGCCAAATGCGGAGGACTGAAAGCTGGCGAGAGCCTGGCCGAAGCGCACGTTGCGAGAGAACAACCAAGCAAGAACCTAACGC
>NZ_JBCNYA010000079.1:0-255 GCF_049727805.1 Frateuria sp. YIM B11624 | reverse complement strand
GTTAGGCCCTTGCTTGGTTGTTCTCTCGCAGCGTCTGCTTCGGCCGGCTCTCGCCAGCTTCCAGTCCTTCGCATTTGGCCGCGAGCTTTGCAGCGGTGCGGCAAGCTACAGGCTCCCAAAGCTGCTAGCGTTGTGCGTGGTGGGGCTTGTGGTTGTGCCGGCACAGTCGCCCAAGCATGGCGCAGCGCAAGCCCCTAACACTTCATTCAAGCGGACGCGCGAAAAAGCCGCGCGCCGCTTAACTCCAGCGTTAGG
>NZ_JBCNYA010000078.1:0-256 GCF_049727805.1 Frateuria sp. YIM B11624 | reverse complement strand
CAAGAACGAATACGGCCACATGCTCACGGTCGAGGATCCGATCGAGTTCGTGCACACCTCGCAGAAGTGCCTGGTCAACCAGCGCGAGGTGCACCGTGACACGCACGGCTTCAACGAGGCGCTGCGCTCGGCGCTGCGCGAGGACCCCGACTACATCCTGGTCGGCGAGCTGCGCGACCTGGAAACCATCCGCCTGGCGCTGACCGCCGCGGAAACCGGCCACCTGGTGTTCGGCACGCTGCACACCAGCTCGGCG
>NZ_JBCNYA010000077.1:0-282 GCF_049727805.1 Frateuria sp. YIM B11624 | reverse complement strand
GCAAGCCCCTAACACTTCATTCAAGCGGACGGCTTCGCCGCCGCTTAATTCAAGCGTTAGGCCCTTGCTTGGTTGTTCTGTCACGGCGTGTGCTTCGGCCAAGCTCTCGCCCGCTTTCAGTCCTCGGCACTTGGCCGCGAGCTTTGCAGCGGCGGGGCAAGCTCCAGGCATCCAAAGCTGCTAGCGTTGCGTTCGGTGGGGTTCGCGTTCGTCCGGCGTAGTCGCTCAAGCATGGCGCGGCGCAAGCCCCTAACTCTTCATTCAAGCGGACGGCTCCGCCGC
>NZ_JBCNYA010000076.1:0-327 GCF_049727805.1 Frateuria sp. YIM B11624 | reverse complement strand
AGCGTTAGGCCTCAAATGCCGCATTTCGCGCTCACCCGACTAGGCTACGATCAGCTCATCGAGGCGTGTGGCGGTAGTCCACCATCACCGCTCTGGGTCAACGCTGGCGTCCTCTCTTCATCCGAGCTGGCTGCATTGCGCGCTCAAGGCCTCGACGTCACCGAGTTCTCGCGGTCAATTCCTTTTCAAGGCCAGGGCTTGCATGATGCTATCAACACCATCGGAGAGCATCATCCAGGTTCGTCCATATGGGTTGAGCACGTCGCGCAGCCCTAACTACGCGTTCAAGGCGGACGGCTTCGCCGCCGCTTAACTCAAGCGTTAGGC
>NZ_JBCNYA010000075.1:0-330 GCF_049727805.1 Frateuria sp. YIM B11624 | reverse complement strand
GCGCGAAGGGCGCGCATTCGCCGCCACCGACGTGCGCGGCGGCGAGCCGGTGGCGATCGTCAATCGCACCTTGGCCGACCGCTGGTATGGCGGCCATGCGCTGGGCAAGCTGATCCAGCGCGGCAGCGGGCCGGGCATGGTGTCCGCGCGCATCGTCGGCGTCGTCGCGGATACCTTCCAGCTCGGCCCGCTGAACCCGCGCTCGCGGCAGCCGATCCTCTATCGCCCGCTGGCGCAGGTGAGCGAGGACGCACTGCGTGCGTTCCGCAGCTTCGAGCCGATGCGTTACGCGCTGGCCGTGCAGGGCGATCCGGGCAGCTACCGGCAAGC
>NZ_JBCNYA010000074.1:0-379 GCF_049727805.1 Frateuria sp. YIM B11624 | reverse complement strand
CGCAGAGGCTTGACGGGTTCGTTTTCGCCGCTAAAATGCGCGGCTCCGATGCGGGAATAGCTCAGTTGGTAGAGCACGACCTTGCCAAGGTCGGGGTCGCGAGTTCGAGTCTCGTTTCCCGCTCCAGATTTCTCTTCGAAGCCCCGGCCCTGCCGGGGCTTCGTCGTTTCGGGCAGCGCAACCGGGCCGGGCAAAAAACCTCGGCGAGGCCTTCACATCCGGCCGCGTTCTGCTATCCTTTCCGACTCTGACGCGGGAATAGCTCAGTTGGTAGAGCACGACCTTGCCAAGGTCGGGGTCGCGAGTTCGAGTCTCGTTTCCCGCTCCAGTTTCCAGAAACCTCGGACCACCGGGGTTTTGTTTTTTAAGCGGACCGCTA
>NZ_JBCNYA010000073.1:0-393 GCF_049727805.1 Frateuria sp. YIM B11624 | reverse complement strand
CAAAAAAAGCGGCCATCGAGGTCGCCTTTTCATCACTACTTTACTTTCGGGAACCGTGGACCATCGCGATCCGCTCCCTCTCCCCTCCGGGGAGAGGGTTGGGGTGAGGGGCCGCTCTTGCGGGGAAGCCGCTCCAAGGCGTGGCTTTTCTCAAGCGCCCTTCGCGCCGCCCCCTTCTCGCGAGCCCCGACCCCTCACCCTGCCCTCTCCCCGCAGGGGAGAGGGTTTAAGGACGAGGACGAGGCAAAAAAGGCGGCCATCGAGGCCGCCTTTTCATCACTACTTTACTTTCGGGAACCGTGGACCATCGCGATCCGCTCCCTCTCCCCTCCGGGGAGAGGGTTGGGGTGAGGGGCCGCTCTTGCGGGGAAACCGCTCCAGGACGTGACTTTC
>NZ_JBCNYA010000072.1:0-434 GCF_049727805.1 Frateuria sp. YIM B11624 | reverse complement strand
CCGAGGACTGAAAGCGGGCGAGAGCTTGGCCGAAGCACACGCCGTGACAGAACAACCAAGCAAGGGCCTAACGCTTGAATTAAGCGGCGGCGAAGCCGTCCGCTTGAATGAAGTGTTAGGGGCTTGCGCCGCGCCATGCTTGGACGACTGTGTCGGCACAACCGCAAGCCCCACCAAGCACAACGCTAGCAGCTTTGGGAGCCTGTAGCTTGCCGCACGGCTGCAAAGCTCGCGGCCAAATGCGGAGGACTGAAAGCTGGCGAGAGCCTGGCTGAAGCACACGCTGCGAGAGAGCAACCAAGCAAGGGCCTAACGCTTGAGTTAAGCGGCGGCGAAGCCGTCCGCCTTGAACGCGTAGTTAGGGCTGCGCGACGTGCTCAACCCATATGGACGAACCTGGATGATGCTCTCCGATGGTGTTGATAGCATCATGC
>NZ_JBCNYA010000071.1:0-482 GCF_049727805.1 Frateuria sp. YIM B11624 | reverse complement strand
CAGCTTTGGATGCCCATGGCTTGCCGCAGCGCTGCAAGGGCATTGACCAAGTGCGGAGGGCTGCACGCTGGCGAAGGCTTGACCGAAGCACACGCTGCGAGAGAACAGCCCAGCAAGGGCCTAACGCCCGAATTAAGCGGCGGCGAAGCCGTCCGCTTGAATGAAGAGTTAGGGGCTTGCGCCGCGCCATGGCTGAGCGAGCTTGGCCGAGCCTGGCGTGAGACGCGAGCCCCGCCGAGCGCAACGCTAGCAGCTTTGGATGCCTGGAGCTTGCCGCACCGCTGCAAAGCTCGCGGCCAAGTGCGGAGGGCTGAAGGCTGGCGAGAGCTTGGCCGAAGCACACGCTGCGAGAAAGCAACCAAGCAAGGGCCTAACGCTTGAATTAAGCGGCGGCGAAGCCGTCCGCTTGAATGAAGTGTTAGGGGCTTGCACCGCGCCATGCTTGGACGACTGCGCCGGCACAACCGCAGGTCCCACCAAGC
>NZ_JBCNYA010000070.1:0-518 GCF_049727805.1 Frateuria sp. YIM B11624 | reverse complement strand
GCTGCTAGCGTTGCGTTCGGTGGGGTTCGCGCTCGTTCGGTGCAGTCGCCCAAAACATGGCGCAGCGCAAGCCCCTAACTCTTCATTCAAGCGGACGGCTGCGCCGCCGCTTAATTCGGGTGTTAGGTGCTCGGCGATGTTGCTAGCTAGCCAACTGTCTTTCCTAGCCTTCACTTGCCTCACACCTTTTTACTTGTACGCAGCGCTGCGCTTCTATGGCATCGTCAAGACCGAGAAGCCAGAGTGGCTTCAGGTCCGCGGCTCTTTGAGCTTCCTCTACGATGGCCTCTCCCGCATCGGCGACCCTAACGTCCAGGTCGAGCTTCTACGAGTAATCTTCGGCCCCCGTTCGCATCAGCTACAGGTACCCGAGGCCGCTACGTATGTCAGGTGCATACGTGTCCTTCTGCCTGTCTGTCTCGTCCTGTTTGCCGTAGGCTTGGCTGGGGCCTTGGTCAATGCGCCCTAACAACTCGTTCAAGACGGACGGCTTCGCCGCCGCTTAACTCCAGCGTTAG
>NZ_JBCNYA010000069.1:0-555 GCF_049727805.1 Frateuria sp. YIM B11624 | reverse complement strand
TGGGCGCGGACATCGAACAGGTGCGCCGCGGCATCGGCGCGGACCCGCGCATCGGCTACCACTTCATCTACCCGGGCGCCGGCTACGGCGGCTCGTGCTTCCCCAAGGACGTGCAGGCGCTGGAGCGCACCGCGCGCACGGTGGACTACGACGCGAAGCTGCTCGGTGCGGTGGAGGCGGTCAACCAGGCGCAGAAGGGCAAGCTGTTCGAGCTGATCGAGCGGCACTACTGCGGCGCGCTCGAGGGCAAGACCGTCGCGCTGTGGGGCCTGGCGTTCAAGCCGAACACCGACGACATGCGCGAGGCCTCCAGCCGGCGGCTGATGGAGCAGTTGTGGGCGGCCGGCGCGACGGTGCGGGCGTTCGATCCGGAGGCGCGTGCTGAGACCAGGCGCATCTACGGCGAGCGTGCGGATCTGGTGCTGTGTGAGGACGCGTACGAGGCGCTGGAGGGCGCCGACGTGCTGGCGATCGTGACCGAATGGAAGGCGTTCCGCGCGCCGGACTTCACACGCATCCGGGACACGCTCAAGGAGCCGGCGATCTTCGACGGGC
>NZ_JBCNYA010000068.1:0-558 GCF_049727805.1 Frateuria sp. YIM B11624 | reverse complement strand
TGGGCGCGGACATCGAACAGGTGCGCCGCGGCATCGGCGCGGACCCGCGCATCGGCTACCACTTCATCTACCCGGGCGCCGGCTACGGCGGCTCGTGCTTCCCCAAGGACGTGCAGGCGCTGGAGCGTACCGCGCGCACGGTGGACTACGACGCGAAGCTGCTCGGTGCGGTGGAGGCGGTCAATCACGCGCAGAAGGGCAAGCTGTTCGAGCTGATCGAGCGGCACTACGGCGGCGGCGCACTCAAGGGCAAGACCGTCGCGCTGTGGGGCCTGGCATTCAAGCCCAACACCGACGACATGCGCGAGGCGTCCAGCCGGCGGCTGATGGAGCAGTTGTGGGCGGCCGACGCGACGGTGCGGGCGTTCGATCCGGAGGCGCGTGCTGAGACCAGGCGCATCTACGGCGAGCGTGCGGATCTGGTGCTGTGCGAGGACGCGTACGAGGCGCTGGAGGGCGCCGACGTGCTGGCGATCGTGACCGAATGGAAGGCGTTCCGCGCGCCGGACTTCACACGCATCCGGGACACGCTCAAGGAGCCGGCGATCTTCGACGGGC
>NZ_JBCNYA010000067.1:0-744 GCF_049727805.1 Frateuria sp. YIM B11624 | reverse complement strand
CCTAACGCCCGAATTAAGCGGCGGCGGAGCCGTCCGCTTGAATGAAGAGTTAGGGGCTTGCGTCGCGCCATGCTTGAGCGACTGTGCCGGCACCACCGCGAACCCCACCAAGCACAACGCTAGCAGCTTTGGTTGTCTGGAGCTTGCCGCAGCGCTGCAAGGGCAGCGACCAGTGCCGAGGGCTGCAAGCTGGCAAGGACCTGGCCGAAGCACACGCTGCGAGAGAGCAACCCAGCAAGGGCCTAACGCTGGAGTTAAGCGGCGGCGAAGCCGTCCGCCTTGAACGAAATGTTAGGCCTCTACCCACATCGGCTCACCGGGTCGCGGCTTTCCTGCCGTGAGCAGGTGCTTATGCACTGGGCAGAAGACCTCGTTGTACCACCCGTAGTGCGGGTCGTTGCAGATGGCAGTTGCGACGCCCGAGGGCAACTCGCCTTTGGGGGTGCTAAGACTGGAGTGAAGATGGGCAACTACTGAACCAGGCTCTGGCCAGTTGCATAGCACCGGCTCACGCTCGATTGTGTTGCCGCGGGCGATCTCCTGCGCCACGACCGCCTCAAGCTCAGGGCAAAGCGGTGCTCTTTGCTGGACCATTGGCTGTGCTGCTCCAAATGGGTCTAACGCCCGAATTAAGCGGCGGCGGAGCCGTCCGCTTGAATGAAGAGTTAGGGGCTTGCGCCGCGCCATGCTTGAGCGACTACGCCGGACGAACGCGAACCCCACCGAACGCAACGCTAGCAGCTT
>NZ_JBCNYA010000066.1:0-803 GCF_049727805.1 Frateuria sp. YIM B11624 | reverse complement strand
GGCTACGTGGGCCTGGTCACCGGCACCTGCCTGGCGGAGATGGGCAACCACGTACTGTGCGTGGACGTGGACGCGGGGAAGGTCGCGCGCCTGAAGCAGGGCGAGGTGCCGATCTTCGAGCCGGGCCTGTCGCCGATGGTCCGGCGCAACCACGAGAGCGGCCGGCTGGATTTCACCACCGAGGCGGCCGCCGGTATTGCGCACGGCGAGGTGATCTTCATCGCCGTGGGCACGCCGCCGGACGAGGACGGCAGCGCCGACCTGCGCTACGTGCTGGAGGTGGCGCGCAGCATCGGCACGCACCTCAACCGCTACGCGGTAGTGGTGAACAAGTCGACCGTGCCGGTGGGCACCGCCGACAAGGTGCGCGCGACCATCGCCCACGCGCTGGCCGAGCGCGGCGCGGTGATCCCGTTCGATGTGGTCTCCAACCCGGAGTTCCTGAAGGAAGGCGACGCGGTGGAGGATTGCCTGCGGCCGGACCGCATCGTGATCGGCAGTTCCAGCGAGCGCGCCACCCAGGTACTGCGCAAGCTGTACGCGCCGTTCAACCGCAACCATGACCGCACGGTGGTGATGGACGAGCGCTCGGCGGAGCTGACCAAGTACGCGGCCAACGCGATGCTGGCGACCAAGATCAGCTTCATGAACGAGATCGCCAACATCGCCGAGCGGGTGGGCGCGGACATCGAACAGGTGCGCCGCGGCATCGGCGCGGACCCGCGCATCGGCTACCACTTCATCTACCCGGGCGCCGGCTACGGCGGCTCGTGCTTCCCCAAGGACGTGCAGGCGCTGGAGCG
>NZ_JBCNYA010000065.1:0-1141 GCF_049727805.1 Frateuria sp. YIM B11624 | reverse complement strand
GGCTGGAGCTTGCCGCACGGCTGCAAAGCTCGCGGCCAAATGCGGAGGACTGAAAGCTGGCGAGAGCCTGGCCGAAGCGCACGTTGCGAGAGAACAACCAAGCAAGAACCTAACGCTGGAGTTAAGCGGCGGCGAAGCCGTCCGCCTTGAACGAGTTGTTAGGCATGGCGCCTAGAGAGGAACCGGATTTGCGCACGCTGCATGACGTACCCCGCACTGATGCCCGACAGAGTGGAGGCCAATGCTCTTAGGCCTAACCCGCCAAAGAGTAGATGCCAATTACCAAAGGCGGCGCTGACGATGGCGGTGATGCCCACGATGATTGTGGCCACTGCGAAGGCCTGAAGGGGGAACTGCCAGAGGCCAGAGGCATCGCTAGTGGCGATGCAGGCCACTGCTAGAAGGAGTAGCGAAGACGTGAGGCCAACGAATACCCGGAACGCGAAGAAGTGAGATGGGAACACAAGCGCGCTCGCCACTGCGTAGAAGGTCCCGCAGGCAACAATGAAGCCGAGAAGGAAGAATGCAGCGCCTAGGAACAAGCGACGGTCTGAATGTTTTGCCTTGTGCATTGGTGCCTAACGCTGGAGTTAAGCGGCGCGCGGTACGCGCGTCCGCTTGGACGAAAAGTTAGACACTTGCGACGTTGAATGCGCTTGCTGCCCGGGCTGGGGTAGCGAAAAGAACCTTTACTTTTGCGCCGTGCCGCGCCGCTGCGAAGAGTAGCTGCTCGGGAACTATGAACTCGCCGCAAGTCAGTTTGGTGGTGATGGACGCTAGCACGGCGGTACTCCCGAACCGCCCAGCAAGATTTTCAGTGACCCATGACAAGCGGCCCTCGATCTGCTCTACGGTGGATGCAACCGAGACGTAGAGGCTAAGGTCATGCGGACGAGCGCCGCCGTGCTGGGTTTGGAAGTGGCTCAGGGCGATCCGCTGACTCTCAGGGTCGAGCCCATCAATCACGACATGATAAGCGACAACATCGTCCGGGTTACTTGAGGTCATGGCCGTCTAACGCTGGAGTTAAGCGGCGGCGAAGCCGTCCGTCTTGAACGAGTTGTTAGGGCGCATTGACCAAGGCCCCAGCCAAGCCTACGGCAAACAGGACGAGACAGACAGGCAGAAGGACACGTATGCA
>NZ_JBCNYA010000064.1:0-1193 GCF_049727805.1 Frateuria sp. YIM B11624 | reverse complement strand
CATGGCAAAGGGTAAATTCGAACGCACCAAGCCGCACGTGAACGTGGGCACGATCGGCCACGTGGACCACGGCAAGACGACGCTGACGGCGGCGCTGACCAAGGTGGGCGCCGAGCGTTTCGGTGGCGAGTTCAAGGCCTACGACGCGATCGACGCGGCGCCGGAAGAGAAGGCGCGCGGCATCACGATCTCGACCGCGCACGTGGAATACGAGTCGCCGACCCGCCATTACGCGCACGTCGACTGCCCCGGCCACGCCGACTACGTGAAGAACATGATCACCGGTGCGGCGCAGATGGACGGCGCGATCCTGGTGTGCTCGGCCGCCGACGGCCCGATGCCGCAGACGCGCGAGCACATCCTGCTGTCGCGCCAGGTGGGCGTGCCCTACATCGTCGTGTTCCTGAACAAGGCCGACATGGTCGACGATGCCGAGCTGCTCGAGCTGGTCGAGATGGAAGTGCGCGAGCTGCTGAGCAAGTACGACTTCCCGGGCGACGACACCCCGATCATCAAGGGTTCGGCGCTGAAGGCGCTGGAAGGCGACCAGTCGGAGATCGGCGTGCCGGCGATCATCCAACTGGTGGACGCGCTGGACAGCTACATCCCCGAGCCGGTGCGTGCGATCGACAAGCCGTTCCTGATGCCGGTGGAAGACGTGTTCTCGATCTCCGGCCGCGGCACCGTGGTGACCGGCCGTATCGAGCGCGGCATCATCAAGGTCGGCGACGAAGTGGAAGTGGTGGGCATCCGTGACACCCAGAAGACCACGGTCACCGGCGTGGAAATGTTCCGCAAGCTGCTGGACCAGGGCCAGGCGGGCGACAACGCCGGTCTGCTGCTGCGCGGCCTGAAGCGCGACGACGTCGAGCGTGGCCAGGTGCTGGCCAAGCCGGGCACGATCACCCCGCACACGAACTTCGAGGCGGAGGTGTACGTGCTGAGCAAGGACGAGGGTGGCCGTCATACCCCGTTCTTCAAGGGCTACCGTCCGCAGTTCTACTTCCGCACCACGGACGTGACCGGCGCGGTCACGCTGCCGGAGGGCGTGGAGATGGTCATGCCGGGCGACAACATCAAGATGACGGTGGAGCTGATCCACCCGATCGCGATGGACGAGGGCCTGCGCTTCGCCATCCGCGAAGGCGGCCGCACCGTCGGCGCCGGCGTGGTGGCCAAGGTCATCAAGTAAG
>NZ_JBCNYA010000063.1:0-1399 GCF_049727805.1 Frateuria sp. YIM B11624 | reverse complement strand
TTTGGGAGGCTGGAGCTTGCCGCACGGCTGCAAAGCTCGCGGCCAAATGCGGAGGACTGAAAGCTGGCGAGAGCCTGGCCGAAGCGCACGTTGCGAGAGAACAACCAAGCAAGAACCTAACGCTTGAGTTGAGCGGCGGCGGAGCCGTCCGCCTCGAACGAGTAGTTAGGCGGTGCCACGGGCAGACCGCCAGGCTTGCTGGTTGTGAAAGGCGTAGCGCCAGAGTGCTACGCCTTGCGGCACGCAAACGAGTGCTGCGCCAACAACCATGCTAAGCACTACCAACGAACCCGATTGAACCCCGAGCCAGCCGGCTGGCAAGACGCTGTAGCCAACCTCGGCTATGAAGAACACGAAATAGACCACCCAGAACGTGCGCCACCCAATGATCGTGCCGCGTAGATACCCCCACAAGCCGACAACGCCATATCCATTGAAGATAGATAGGACAAAGTCAGGAATGCCATGAAGGTCAATGAGCGAGCGGACCCACGACCAAGCGATAAAGGCGAAATAGAGCCACCAAAGAACCCTAAGTGTTCGCAAGCTGCTACTCCCTACCTTCGCCTAACGCTGGAGTTAAGCGGCGCGCGGTACGCGCGTCCGCCTTGAACGAGTTGTTAGGCGCCGCGCGGGATACCGCTAGCGCCGCCCATTTGATTGATCTTTGCGTCGAAGGAGCCGAGAAGCCCAAGCAAGGCATCGGCTTCTTCCACGCCATCCAGGTTGCGTACTGCTACCGCCGCAACCTGGCTTGATTTGGGCAGATCGTTAGCGGCAACCGCTGCCCGGGCGTTGGGAAGGAAGACCTGGCCTAGCCATTGTTCAAACGCGATGTGGCCGTAGCCGAAAGCAGATGAGACGCCGGTGATGGAGGCGGGGTTGCCGACGAGGTATCCGAGCCTTCGAAGCTCTACTTCAATCGCGTCTAGTAGGTCGCCTAGCGGAGAGCTTTGCATTTCAGTGCCTAACGCTGGAGTTAAGCGGCGGCGAAGCCGTCCGCCTTGAACGAGTTGTTAGGCATTACGGTATCACGCGAGTTGTGTGAACAAGACTATTCACGGCTCGCCGTCATCTCGATATAAGAAATGGTAGCCGCGAGCAGCCCTGACCAAGCAGAACAAGCTGATACCAGCAGATGCTGCGACGAGGAGCCAGGCCTTTGCTACCGCAAAAACAACCGTGAGCGCTAGACTAAAAGCGCCGATGAGGGCAAGGGTTGTCCTCATGACGCTACTAATAGGCACGCGTTCTCGGTAATTCGTCATTGAGCCTAACACCCGAATTAAGCGGCGGCGCAGCCGTCCGCTTGAATGAAGAGTTAGGGGCTTGCGCTGCGCCATGTTTTGGGCGACTGCACCGAACGAGCGCGAACCCCACCGAACGCAACGCTAGCAGC
>NZ_JBCNYA010000062.1:0-2461 GCF_049727805.1 Frateuria sp. YIM B11624 | reverse complement strand
GCTCGGATGAAGAGAGGACGCCAGCGTTGACCCAGAGCGGTGATGGTGGACTACCGCCACACGCCTCGATGAGCTGATCGTAGCCTAGTCGGGTGAGCGCGAAATGCGGCATTTGAGGCCTAACGCTTGAGTTAAGCGGCGCGCGGTACGCGCGTCCGCTTGGACGAGTGGTTAGGTTCCTTGCCAGTTGATGGACAAGGGCGAACTGACTTTGGCCTGTTGAATATTTGCACAATCACTGGCGTCACCGAGGTAGAGAAAGCGATTTCCGCCGGTGAGCTGGAAGAGCTGGTCGCCTTGTTGTGCGTACTGGGCGGCAGGAATGATTTGCTGGGCCTGCGACAAGGTGATGTTGGCTAGCACCATGATCCGCTCTGCGTCCGACGCCGAGATGAGCTGGGGATCGGACGGCGTGCCGTAGGACCAGCCCAAGTAACCGTTGTAAACGAAGAAGTCCGGCATTGCGACCTAACGCTGGAATTGAGCGGCGGCGAAGCCGTCCGCCTCGAATACGGTGTTAGATGCCATGCTGCGCGCGCAACCGGTCATAGCACTCACCGCACAGAAGTTTGATGCCCGCAAACGCCTCGGAACGCTCGTTCCAGTCGCCGGTAGCACCACCCTCGCGGACGCGTACCTCCTCGCACGCAGAGCACCAAGCATCACCGCGCGGGCCACCTGACCAAAAGAACCCCACTTTCTCGCCTGTGCTGAGGGCGCCGACAAGATGTTGGCAAACGAAGGTTTCCTCTTGCTCTCCGTGCGCATGGCATTCGACAGTGTTGGTCATGGGATCTAACGTTCGACATGAGCGGCGGCTTGCCGATGGCGCAGCCAGCGGTAAGACGTCCGCTCGATGGAGGGGTTAGGCGTCACAGCGCTTCGGGCCGCAAGATCTTGCCGGCGCCCAGAGCGAGCAGGCGCGGAGCCTTGGTGGCCTTATGGAAATTGCGGTCCGAAGTGACAAACGCGTCATTGGCATAGTGCAGATGACACCACATTGTTTGGACATCGCAAAGGCGATTCAGCCACGCAGCAAATTTGGGTGACGTATCGGGCTCTCCTGTGATGGCTAACGGCGGAGAGTCACCGAACAGGATATCTTCGATCTGCTTAGCGTGATTAGCCATGCACTCGTCCGACCATACGTCGTGATCCCAGAAGGTAACGTCCCAAATCATCATCGGCGCCAGCCGCGGCAGTGAAGCAACACCGGCTTCTTCCAAAAGGCGTTCGAACAGGTCGTACCGATCAGGCTTGATCCCGCGCTGCCGCATCTCGGACGCCCCGATCTCTACCACGAAGCCTTCATGCTGTTTCGTCGCGAGCGATTCGCGAAGGCGGACGACATTCGCCGAACCGTTCGCTAGATCGATTAGCACGTTGTGATCGAGCGTGAGTTTCATGACGCCTAACGTTCGACATGAGCGGCACCTGGAAGCGGGCGCAGCCCGCTGTAAGGCGTCCGCTCGATGGAGGGGTTAGGCGTCCCGCGAGGCTCACGTGTCATATTCACCACTATCCCAAGGTTCGAAGAACGCCATGTAGTTGCCCGGCTGAGCCTCAATGGCCCATTCGTCTTCTTCATCGTTGGGCGTTCGAGGTACCAGGCCAAAGGTGGTTCCGAACTTCTCGACCGAAAACGGCGCGACCTCGATTCTTTGGTATTTGACCGGCTCTATATAAGACAAGAGCTTCTTGTGAAACGCCTGGCGCACGGCTTCGTCCATCGTGTCGCGAGGTCCGAAAGACTCAATCTTCGCTTCAACAAGCGCGCCCTTCATATCGAACAGGTAGAGGGCAACGAACTCTTCTCCCGCTTTCCCTCCGATCGCAGGCTCAAACGGTGTCGTCAAGAAGAACTGACGGCCGTCTGCCGTTTTGCCGACGAACTCCGCCTGGTAGTCGTCGTGATCGATTGCGATGAGCTTTGGTGGCTTGCTTGGCATGTTCTTGGACGCCTAACGCTGGAGTTAAGCGGCGGCGAAGCCGTCCGCCTTGAACGAATTGTTAGGCGCCAAGTAGGGCTAGCACCCGACCAAAGCCACGCACATGGCCACCCTCGGAGATGTGCCATACCTGACCTGGTGACACGAAGTGCGCGTCCTCCGGGGTCACAACGAAGCGGCACCTCGCAACACAGGATTCACCCGGATGTAGCCAGACCCTGTCTTCGAGATCGAGCTGCCCCGGAAGGGAGTGCGCGCAGCCGGGGAACCAATGGTTTGGGCGAGTACCGGTTCGCAAGCCTTCCCTACCTTCCAGGGGTATAGGCGGGAGAAAGACCTCCACTCGAGCCAAAATCACGCCATCCTCGACTTCCATGTTGCTCCCGCCTAACGCTTGAATTAAGCGGCGGCGAAGCCGTCCGCTTGAATGAAGTGTTAGGGGCTTGCACCGCGCCATGCTTGGACGACTGCGCCGGCACAACCGCAGGTCCCACCAAGCACAACGCTAGCAG
>NZ_JBCNYA010000061.1:0-3666 GCF_049727805.1 Frateuria sp. YIM B11624 | reverse complement strand
TTCCCCGCAAGAGCGGCCCCTCACCCCAACCCTCTCCCCGGAGGGGAGAGGGAGCGGATCGCGATGGTCCACGGTTCCCGAAAGTAAAGTAGTGATGAAAAGGCGACCTCGATGGCCGCTTTTTTTGCCTCGTCCTCGTCCTTGAACTCTCTCCCCTGCGGGGAGAGGGCAGGGTGAGGGGCCGGGGCCCGAGGGAAAGGTGGGTGGCGCGAAGGGCGCTTGAGAAAAGCCACGCCTTGGAGCGGCTTCCCCGCAAGAGTCTCCCCTCACCCAACCCTCTCCCCGGAAGGGGAGAGGGAGCGGATCGTGCTCGCTTCAGCTTTCGAAGCGCACCAGCACCGCGTCCGCTTCGACGAACTCGCCCTGGTTCGCGCTGACGCTCTCGATGGTGCCGGCGCGTGGCGCCTTGAGCGCCAGCTCCATCTTCATCGCCTCCATCACCAGCAGCTCCTGGCCCTCGTCGACGCTGTCGCCGGCCTTCGCCTTCACCAGCACGATGCGGCCTGGCATCGGCGCGACGACCTGGTTGCCGCCGGCGCTTTCGGTCGAGGCCCAGGCGAAGGCGGGAGCGCGCACGAAGCGATGGCGGCGGCCGGCGTCGTCGTGCAGCAGCACGCGGGCGTCGTCGACCCGCGCGCCCAGGCGTTGCGCCTCGCCGTCGAAGCGGGCGCTGAGGGCGTCCGGCTCCAGCCGTGCGCCGCGGACCTCGCAGGCCGCCTCGCCATGCTCGAGGCGATAGTCGCCGCCGTGGCCATGCGCGGCGACCTCGTAGCGCTGCTCGTGCAACGCCAGCGCCACCACGCGCTTGCCGGCATGGCCGATGCGCCAGGCGTTGGCACTGGCCCAGGGCGAGTGCGGATCGGCCGGATCGGCCTGCACGCTGCGCTCTTCCTGCAGCAGCGCCGCGGTGGCGGCGGCGAACAGCACGCGGTCGGCCGGCGCCGCGTCGCCCTGGAGGAACTCGTCCAGGTGGCGGTCGAGGTAGCCGGTGTCGATGCGGCCCTCGACCACGGACGGATGCCGCGCCAGCCGCTCGAGGAAGGCGATGTTGGACTTCGGGCCGACGATCTCGCACTGGGCCAGCGCCTCACGCAGCCGTTCCAGCGCCTGCGGGCGGTCGACGTCCCACACGATCAGCTTGGCGATCATCGGATCGTAGAAGATCGTGACGGTGTCGCCCTCGACCACGCCGCCGTCGATGCGCACGTGCTTCGACGGCGCGGGCAGGCGCAGTCGCAGCAGCTTGCCCGAGCCGGGCAGGAAGTTCTGCTCCGGGTCCTCGGCGTACAGGCGCACCTCGATGGCGTGGCCGTGCGCGCGGACCTGCTCCTGCGAAAGCGGCAGCGGCTGGCCCGCGGCCACGCGCAATTGCCACTCGACCAGGTCCAGGCCCAGCGTTTCCTCGGTGACCGGATGCTCGACCTGCAGGCGGGTGTTCATCTCCATGAAGAAGAACTCGCCATCGGCGCCGACGATGAACTCCACCGTGCCCGCACCGACATAGTCGACCGCCCTGGCGGCAGCCACCGCCGCCTCGCCCATGGCCTGGCGCCGCGCCGGCGTGAGGAAGGGCGAGGGCGTTTCCTCCAGCACCTTCTGGTAGCGCCGCTGCGAGGAACACTCGCGCTCGTTCAGATGGATCACGTTGCCGTGGCTGTCGCCGAACACCTGGAACTCGATGTGCCGCGGGTGATCGACGTAGCGCTCCAGGATCACCCGGGTGTCGCCGAAGGCGTTGGCCGATTCGCGCTGCGCCGACGCCAACGCGTCGGCGAACTCGGCTTCGCCGCGCACGATGCGCATGCCCTTGCCGCCGCCGCCAGCCGCTGCCTTGATCATCAGCGGGAAGCCGGTCTTGCGCGCCTGCCCGGCCAGGAACGCGGGGTCCTGGTTCTCGCCGTGGTAGCCGGGCACCAGCGGCACGGCATGCTTTTCCATCAGCGCCTTGGCGGCTGCCTTGGAGCCCATCGCATCGATGCTCTCCGGCCTGGGGCCGATGAACGCGATGCCGGCGTCGACGCAGGCGCGGGCGAAGCCGGTGTTCTCGGAAAGGAAGCCGTAGCCCGGGTGAATCGCCTGCGCGCCGGTCCGCTTCGCCACCTCCAGGATGGCCTCGCCGCGCAGGTAGGAATCGGCCGGGCGCGGGCCGCCGATCGGCCAGGCCTCGTCGGCCAGGCGCACGTGCCGGGCATCCCTGTCGGCTTCCGAATACACCGCGATGGTGTGGATGCCGAGCCGCCGGCAGGTGCGGATCACGCGGCAGGCGATCTCGCCGCGGTTGGCAATCAGTACGCGCTCGAACATGCAGGGTCGTCCCCAAGTCGATGCAAAGCCCGCAAAGCTAGCAGATATGCCGTGTGTAGCCGATGCGCAGCGCAGCACGGACGCGGCGGCGCGGGGCTATCATTGTCGATCGCCGTCACCCGTTTACCGATAGGCACGGCTCCCACGCATCCCACAGAGAATGCCTTGAAGAAGTCCGATTTCGATTTCGACCTGCCACCCGAGCTGATCGCCCAGGCCCCGTTGCCGGAGCGCTCGGCGAGCCGGCTGCTGTGGCTGGATCCGGCGGCGTGCGCGCTGGAGGACCGGCAGTTCCGCGAGCTGCCCTCGTTCCTGCGCCCCGGCGACCTGCTGGTGTTCAACGACACCCGCGTGCTGCCGGCCCGCCTGTACGGGCACAAGGATTCCGGCGGCGCGGTCGAGATCCTGATCGAGCGCGTCACCGGCGCGCACGAGGCCACCGTGCAACTGGGGGTGAGCAAGAAACCGAAGGAGGGCGGCCGGATCGAGCTGGCGGACGGCAGCCACGCCATCGTGCTCGGCCGTGAAGGCGCCTTCTTCAAGCTGCACTTCGAGTCGCCCGAACCGCTGGAGAAGCTGCTTTCGAAGCTCGGCGAGATGCCGCTGCCGCCCTATATCGAGCGCCACGCGGACGCCGCCGACCTGGAGCGCTACCAGACGGTCTATGCGCGCGAACCGGGCGCCGTCGCCGCGCCCACCGCCGGCCTGCATTTCGACGAGCCGCTGCTCGGACGGCTGCGCGAGCTCGGCGTGGATTCCGGCTACGTCACGCTGCACGTGGGCGCCGGCACCTTCCAGCCGGTGCGGGTGGATGACGTCCACCAGCACACCATGCACCGGGAATGGCTCAACGTGGGCGCCGCGCTGGTGGAGAAGGTGCGCCGCACGCGCGCGGCCGGCGGGCGGGTGATCGCAGTGGGCACCACGGTGGTGCGGGCGCTGGAGAGCGCGACGAAGGACGGACAACTGCATCCGTTCGCGGGCGAAACGCAGATCTTCATCTTTCCGGGCTACCGCATCACCAGCATCGATGGCCTGATCACCAATTTCCACCTGCCGCAGTCGACCCTGCTGATGCTGGTGTCGGCGCTGGCCGGGCGCGAGTTCGTGCTGGAGGCTTATAAGCATGCGGTGCGGGAGAGATACCGGTTCTTCTCCTATGGCGACGCGATGCTGATCCTGCCTCGCTCTTAAGTCCCCTCTCCCCTTCGGGGAGAGGGTTAGGGTGAGGGGCCGGGGCTCGCCTTGAGAGCAATCAGAGCCTCGCTCGATTTTCCTTTGCCGCAAGACCCGCCCCCTCACCCCAAACCTCTCCCCGCAGGGGAGAGGGGGCGAAAAGGGGCGATAATGGCGCGATGACTT
>NZ_JBCNYA010000060.1:0-2500 GCF_049727805.1 Frateuria sp. YIM B11624 | reverse complement strand
ACCGAACCCACATCTGTTGCAATAGATGGGGATGAGCTGAGGATAGGAGTGAAAGGCTAAACAAACTCGGAGATAGCTGGTTCTCCTCGAAAGCTATTTAGGTAGCGCCTCGGACGAATCTTCCTGGGGGTAGAGCACTGTTATGGCTAGCGGGTCATCGCGACTTAGCAAACCATGGCAAACTCCGAATACCAGGACAGACTATCCGGGAGACACACGGCGGGTGCTAACGTCCGTCGTGAAAAGGGAAACAACCCAGACCCGCAGCTAAGGTCCCCAAGTTAGTGCTAAGTGGAAAACGATGTGGAAAGGCATAGACAGCCAGGAGGTTGGCTTAGAAGCAGCCACCCTTTAAAGAAAGCGTAATAGCTCACTGGTCGAGTCGGTCTGCGCGGAAGATTTAACGGGGCTAAGCACTACACCGAAGCTCGGGGTGCACAGCAATGTGCGCGGTAGAGGAGCGTTCCGTAAGCCTGTGAAGGTGGATCGAGAGGTCTGCTGGAGGTATCGGAAGTGCGAATGCTGACATGAGTAACGATAATGCGGGTGAAAAGCCCGCACGCCGAAAGCCCAAGGTTTCCTCGCGCAACGTTCATCGGCGCAGGGTGAGTCGGCCCCTAAGGCGAGGCAGAAATGCGTAGTCGATGGGAAGCTGGTTAATATTCCAGCACTTTTCTTAAGTGCGATGTGGGGACGGAGAAGGTTAGGTCTACCGGGCGTTGGTTGTCCCGGGGAAAGGCGGTAGGCATGCATCTTAGGCAAATCCGGGATGCTTTATGCCGAGCACCGAGACGAGCCCTATTGGGCGAAGTGACTGAGACCACGCTTCCAGGAAAAGCCACTAAGCTTCAGCTTAAGAAAAACCGTACCGTAAACCGACACTGGTAGGCAGGGTGAGAATCCCAAGGCGCTTGAGAGAACTCGGGTGAAGGAACTAGGCAAAATGGCACCGTAACTTCGGGAGAAGGTGCGCCCATCGGGGTGGTCACGTGCGTGACTGAGCTCTGATGGGTCGCAGTAACCTGGCCGCTGCGACTGTTTATCAAAAACACAGCACTCTGCAAACACGAAAGTGGACGTATAGGGTGTGACGCCTGCCCGGTGCTGGAAGGTTAATTGATGGGGTCAGCCGCAAGGCGAAGCTCTTGATCGAAGCCCCAGTAAACGGCGGCCGTAACTATAACGGTCCTAAGGTAGCGAAATTCCTTGTCGGGTAAGTTCCGACCTGCACGAATGGCGTAACGACAGCGGCGCTGTCTCCACCCGAGACTCAGTGAAATTGAAATCGCTGTGAAGATGCAGCGTTCCCGCGGCAAGACGGAAAGACCCCGTGAACCTTTACTATAGCTTTACACTGAACGTTGAGTTCTTCTGTGTAGGATAGGTGGGAGGCTTTGAAACCAGGACGCCAGTTCTGGTGGAGCCATCCTTGAAATACCACCCTGAAGTGCTTGACGTTCTAACCTAGGCCCGTAATCCGGGTCAGGGACCGTGTATGGTGGGTAGTTTGACTGGGGCGGTCTCCTCCCAAAGCGTAACGGAGGAGCACGAAGGTACGCTCAGCGCGGTCGGACATCGCGCACTGTGTGCAAAGGCATAAGCGTGCTTGACTGCAAGATCGACGGATCAAGCAGGTACGAAAGTAGGTCTTAGTGATCCGGTGGTTCTGTATGGAAGGGCCATCGCTCAACGGATAAAAGGTACTCCGGGGATAACAGGCTGATACCGCCCAAGAGTTCATATCGACGGCGGTGTTTGGCACCTCGATGTCGGCTCATCACATCCTGGGGCTGTAGCCGGTCCCAAGGGTATGGCTGTTCGCCATTTAAAGTGGTACGCGAGCTGGGTTCAGAACGTCGTGAGACAGTTCGGTCCCTATCTGTCGTGGGCGTTGGAGATTTGAGGGGGGCTGCTCCTAGTACGAGAGGACCGGAGTGGACGTTCCGCTGGTGTTCGGGTTGTCTCGCCAGAGGCATTGCCCGGTAGCTACGAACGGAAGTGATAACCGCTGAAAGCATCTAAGCGGGAAGCACGCCCCAAGATGAGATCTCCCGAGAGCTCGACTCTCCTTAAGGCACCATCAAGACTAGGTGGTTGATAGGCGCGATGTGGAAGTGCAGCAATGCATTGAGCTTACGCGTACTAATGCGCCGTGCGGCTTGACCATATAACCCCAAGACGCTTCGCATGTGCAGGTCCCTCTGCGACGAACCCGGCCATCCATGGCCGGACTCCTCAAAAGAGCCACGACCCGCTTCAATGACGCATCCATGGTTCGACTCGATTCAACTCGCTTGTCACTCGTTTACCCCTTTTGAAGCCAGGCGCTCCCAGCGCTGCTTCAACCCCTTCCCTGGCGGCCATAGCGCTGTGGTCCCACCCGATCCCATCCCGAACTCGGAAGTGAAACGCAGCCGCGCCGATGGTAGTGTGGCTTGTCCATGCAAGAGTAGGTCACCGCCAGGGGCTTTATCCTGGAAAACCCTCACCCGAAACGGTG
>NZ_JBCNYA010000059.1:0-6046 GCF_049727805.1 Frateuria sp. YIM B11624 | reverse complement strand
TTCCCCCCCTCCCCCCGCGGGGGAGATGTTGGGGGGGGGGGCCCAAGGCTTGCAAAGATCTAGACAAGAAAGGGCCCGCATGCGGGCCCTTTTTTTCAGCTCTTTCCGAAGCTCACCACCCAACAGGCACCGCCACGAACGCCACCTTGGCCGTTCCATCCACCGCCTGCCCGGTGATCCGCCCGGCATCGTCGATATCGTTGGCCGCCACCAGATGGCCGCTATACCCCGGCGCCCACCTGTTGAGATCCACCATCGTCCCGTTCTCCCACAGGAACGCCCGCGACCCCGCCGTACCGCCGTAGGACACCCCCACCACCTGGCCGCGCTCGTTGATGCCCAGCGCCTGGCTGCCCGTATCGCCCGGCAGCGTGCCCAGATCGCGCATGCCGCCCGCGCGCGTCCACAGGAACGCGTGCGCATGGAAGCTTCCCGGCGTGGCGCCGCCGGGCACGTTGGCGAAGCCGACCACGTCGCCGTGCTGGTTGATCGCCACCGGCGTGTTCCAGGCCTGCCCGCCGATATCGCCGAGCCTGATCAGCCGCCCGTGGTCCCACATCACCGCATGCCGCGCCGTGAAGCGGCCGACCGCCTGGTCGCAGTCGCCCGAGATGCCGACTACCTGGCCATGGTTGTTGAGCGCCACCGCGGCGCCGGAACTGTCGCCCTCGACCAGCGGCAGCGCACGCACCTGGTCGCGCGCCGGTCCCCACACCACCGGCAGGAACTGCAGTACCTGGTCCGATTGCGGGCTGCAGGTCGGGTCGCGCCTGGCCGTCTCGGCCCAGCCGGCGACCTGCGCGCGATCGTTGATGCCGGCGGCGAAACCGTTGTTGCCGCCCAGCGTGGGCAGCGCCCGCTTGTGGCCCCACTCCCACACCACGCCCAGGCAGGTGTGGTGCGTGGTGTTGGGGAAGAACGCCGAGCAGCTCCAGCTCTCGCCATTGGGATCGAGCTGCGCGGTCTCGGCCACGCCGGCGATCAGGCCGTAGTCGTTCTTCACCGGGAACACCACGGCGCTGTTGTCGCCGCCGAGCGTGCCCAGGTCGAAGGTCGAACCGAGCAACCAGGCGGTGGCGTGCGTGCGCTGGTCGCCGGACAGGTAGGACGAGCCCGTCACCAGGCCGAAGTTGTTGATGCCGACGCCGGCGCTGACGCTGCCGCCGAGCGAACCCAGGTCCTGCACCCGGTATCGCCCTTGCGCGCTCGCGGCGGCCGGCAGGGCAAGGGTGAAAGCGGCCGCACAGGCGGCGGCCAGTAGTACGCGCGAAAGCGGACGCATGGCAGATCTCCTTGTACTGTGTCGTGGGGACGGCGAACTGGAGGCTGGACCTGCGGCGGCGCACCCGGAAGGTCCACTTCCGCGACGAGGGCTGGTCCGGTTTGCGCTTGCCCTTTCTCCTCGGTGCGCGCGTACACTCGGCCCCATGCGCCGCTGGGAACTGACCCTCACGCTCGATCCCGCGCACCCGCAGCCGCTGTTCCTGCAGCTTGCGCGGGCGATCACCGACGCCATCCGCCGTGGCCGGCTGAAGCCCGGCGAGGCGTTGCCGGGCACGCGCGAGCTGGCCGGCCTGCTCGGCGTGAACCGCAACACCGTGGTCGCCGGCTATGCCGAGCTCGCCGCCGAAGGGCTGGTGCAGACGCGTGTCGGCGGCGGCACCTTCGTCGCCACCCAGGCGCCGGCACCGCGGCCGCCGGCCGGCGCGGGCGAGCGCGCACCGACCTACGAACTGGCCCCGCCGCTGCCCTTGCCCGCGCCTCCTCCGGCGCCGGCGCCCGGTGCGCTGGCGATCTGCAACGGCATGCCGGACGCCCGCCTGTTCCCGGCGCAGGCGCTGGCGCGCGCCTTCCGCCGAGCGCTCGGCCAGCGCCAGCGCAACGCACTGGACGCGCCCGATGCCTGCGGCCATCCGCGCCTGCGCGCCGAACTGGCGGCGATGCTCGCGCGCACGCGCGGGCTGCCGGTCACGCCGGGCAACCTGATGGTCACGCGCAGCATCGAGCAGGCGATCGACCTGGTCGCACGCACGCTGCTGCGCCCCGGCGACGTGGTGGTGATCGAGGCGCTCGGCTACCCGCCGGCGTGGCGCGTGCTGGAGCTGGCCGGCGCGCGCCTGTTGCCGTTGCCGCTGGATCGCGACGGGCTGGACGTCGGCGCACTGGAAGCCCTGCTGCCGCAGCAGCGCATCCGCGCCGTGTTCCTCACCCCGCACCACCAGTTCCCGACCACGGTGGTGATGTCGGCCGCGCGTCGCGCACGGCTTGGCCGGCTCGCAGTGACGCACGGCTTCGCGATCATCGAGGACGACTACGACCACGAGTTCCACTACGACGGCAAGCCGGTGCTGCCGATCGCGGCGGGACCGGAGCGCGCCAACGTGGTCTACGTCGGCTCGCTCTCCAACCTGCTCGCACCCGGCCTGAGCACCGCCTTCGTCACCGCGCCGGCCAGCGTGTTCCCGCGGCTGGCCAGCCTGCGCGCCGCCAGCGACGCGCGCGGCGACGCGGCGATGGAATGCGCGGTGGCCGAGCTGTTCGAGGACGGCGAACTGCTGCGCCACGTGCGGCGCATGCGGCGCACGTACGCGGCGCGGCGCGACGCGCTCGCCGGCGCGCTGCGCACACACCTCGGCGGCGCGCTGTCGTTCCACCTGCCCGAGGGCGGCATGGGCCTGTGGGCGAGCGTGGACCATGCGATCGACCTGGACGCCTGGTGCGCCGCCGGCGCGCGCGAAGGCGTGCAGTTGTTCGGCGCCGGCCGCTACGACTTCCATCGCCGCACACAGCCTTGCCTGCGGCTGGGTTTCGGCTACCTGGACGAAGCCGAACTGGCCGAAGCCGTGCGCCGCATGGCCCGCGCACTGGCCACGCTGCGCCCGGCCGCTTCGCGCACGCGCCGTCCGGCGGCCATGCGCGACGCCATCGCGGCGCCCTGACTTTCCTCACAGGCGCACACCGCCAGCGGCCGGCACACTCGCCCGACGCGCATCCGCGCGGCTGGCGGGGGACGGACATGGCATCGAACGCATCGCGCTGGCTGCTGCTGGCGCTGGGCCTCACACTGTGCGGCATGAACCACGCACAGACCTCCGCGCCTGCCGGAACATCGCAGGCCCAAGACGACTATCTCTGGCTCGAGGACATCGACGGCACGCGCGCGATGGACTGGGTCAAGCGGCAGGATGCGGCCACCGTCACCGGCTATGCCCAGTCGCCCGAGTTCAAACGCCTGGATGCCCGTCTGCTCGAAGTGCTGGACTCGGACGCACGCATTCCCTTCGTCGAGAAGCTGGGCGACCGCTACTACAACTTCTGGCGCGACAAGGCCCACCCGAAGGGCCTGTGGCGGCGCACCACGCTGGCCGAGTACCGCAAGGCGCAGCCGGCCTGGGAGACGGTGCTCGACCTCGATGCGCTCGCCGCGGCCGAGCATGAGAACTGGGTCTGGCACGGCGCGCAATGCCTCAAGCCCGATTACCGCCGCTGCCTGGTCTCGCTCTCCCGCGGCGGCGCGGATGCCGACGTGGTGCGCGAGTTCGACCTCCACGACAAGGCCTTCGTCGAGCACGGCTTCAGGCTGCCCGAGGCCAAGAACCAGGTGGCCTGGGCCGACCAGGACCACATCTTCGTCGGCACCGACTTCGGCCCCGGCTCGATGACCGAATCGAGCTACCCGCGCATCGCCAAGCTGTGGACCCGCGGCACGCCCTTGGCCGACGCGAAGACGATCTACGAAGGCAAGCCCGACGACCTGGCGGTCAGCGCCTACCGCGACCTCACGCCCGGCCACGAGCGCAGCTTCGTGCAGCGCGCGCTGGCCTTCTACGACAGCGAGAGCTACCTGCTCGGCGAGGACGGCAAGCTCACCCGCATCGACGTGCCCACCGACGCCGAAACCAGCGTCGAGCGCGAATGGCTGCTGATCGAGCCGCGCAGTGACTGGACCGTCGGCGGGCATACCTACGAGGCCGGTTCGCTGCTCGCCACCGGCTTCGACGATTACATGGCCGGCAAGCGCGACCTGACCGTGCTGTTCGAGCCCACCGACACCACCGCGCTGGCCGGCTATTCCTGGACCCGCCACCACCTGATCCTCAACGTGATGGACGACGTGGTGAACAAGCTCGAGGTGCTCACACCCGGTTCCGGCACGTGGAAGCGCGAATCGCTGGGCGGCGCCCCGGCGCTCTCCTCGATCGACGCCGGCGGCATCGACGAGGATGAGAGCGATGACTACTTCCTCACCGTCACCGGTTTCCTGCAGCCGACCACGCTGTACTACGGCACCCTGGGCAAAGGCGATGCGGAGGCGATCAAGCACAGCCCAAGCTTCTTCGACGCCTCCAAGTACCAGGTCAGCCAGCACTTCGTTCGCTCGAAGGACGGCACCCGCGTGCCGTATTTCGAGATCGCGCCGAAGCAGCTGAAGCTCGACGGCAGCAACCCGACCCTGCAGTACGGCTACGGCGGTTTCGAAATCGCCCTGGCCCCGAGCTACAGCGGCAGCATCGGCCGCGCCTGGCTGGAGAACGGTGGCGTCTACGTGATCGCCAACATCCGCGGCGGCGGCGAGTACGGCCCGCGCTGGCACAAGGCCGCGCTCAAGGCCAACCGCCTGCGCGCCTACGAGGACTTCGCCGCGGTGTCGCAAGACCTGATCAGGCGCAAGCTCACCTCGCCCGCGCACCTGGCCGCGATGGGCGGCAGCAACGGCGGCCTGCTGATGGGCAACATGCTCACGCTCTACCCGCAGCTCTACGGCGCGATCGTCAGCCAGGTGCCGCTGCTGGACATGAAGCGCTATACCCACCTGTCGGCCGGCGCCTCCTGGATGGCCGAGTACGGCGATCCGGACAAGCCGGCCGAGTGGGCCTGGATCAGGACCTTCTCGCCCTACCAAAACGTGCAGGCCGGCACGCGCTACCCGCCGGTGCTGTTCACCACCTCCACCCGCGACGACCGCGTGGGTCCGGCGCACGCGCGCAAGATGGCAGCGAAGATGCAGGCGATGGGCTACGCGGCGGACTTTTACGAAAACATCGAGGGCGGCCATGGCGGCGCGGCAGACAACAAGCAGTCGGCCTTCATGCACGCGCTCGAATACACCTGGCTGTGGCAGCACGTAAAATGACGGCCCCGCCGACCGCACCGTAATCCATGAGAGCTTCCGGCAGCATCAACCCGCAATTGCGCGAGTGGATCCTCGCCACCGCGCGCGCGGGCCACGGCGTGCCGGAGGTGCTCAAGCTGCTCAAGGAGGCCGGCTACCCGCCCGCGCAATGCCGCAGCGCGGTGGCCGAAGTGCTGAAGGTGCCGCTGAGCTCGATCAACGCCAGCCTCCCCAGCGGCCGGCGCACCCGCGCGCCGGCCGCGCCATGCACGGTCGTCGACGGCCGCCAGGTTCGCGTGAGCGCCGGCATGGAGGCACCGATCGTGCGCGTGCTCGACGGCCTGCTCGATGCCGGCGAGTGCAATGCGTTGATCGAGGCGGCACGCCCGCGGCTGGATCGTGCCATGACGGTGGCCGAGGACGGCAAGCACCAGGTGGACGAGCGGCGCACCAGCGCCGGCATGTTCTTCAAGCTGGGCGAGACACCGCTGGTGCGCACCATCGAGCAACGCCTGGCCGTGCTGCTGGACCTGCCGGTCGAGCACGGCGAGGGCCTGCAGGTGCTGCACTACCTGCCCGGCCAGGAATACGAGCCGCACTACGACTGGTTCGATCCCACCCAGCCGGGCTACGCGGCAGTGACGGCCCGCGGCGGCCAGCGCATCGCCAGCGTGGTGATGTACCTCAACACGCCCGAGGAAGGCGGCGGCACCGCCTTCCCGAACGTCGGCCTGACGGTCACCGCGCTGGCCGGTTCGGCCGTCTATTTCGCCTACGAGGGTGGCGATACCAGCTCGCTGCACGCAGGCCTGCCGGTCATCCGCGGCGAGAAGTGGATCGCCACCAAGTGGCTGCGCGAACGGCCGCTGCATAAAGCGTAGGGTGGGCTTCAGCCCACCGCCTTCCGCAAGCTTGCCGGTGGGCTGAAGCCCA
>NZ_JBCNYA010000058.1:0-6294 GCF_049727805.1 Frateuria sp. YIM B11624 | reverse complement strand
CCGGAGGCCTCGGCGCCCCAGGCGCCGGCCTCGAGCATGGCGACCACCGAGATCTTCGGATCGTCCGCCGGCGCGAAGGCCTCGAACCAGGCGCGGTGGCGGCTGGCGAGGTAGGCGCTGTTCTTGTTGGTGTCGTAGGCCGAGGTGGTGCGCGAGAAGCGCTCGGCGGTGCCGCTCTTGCCGGCCACCACCAGCGGGAAGCCGATGAACTGCTTGGCGCCCGTGCCGCTGGTCACCACCGCCTCCATGCCCTGCTTGATGACTTCCAGCTGCGCCGGATCGCTGACCAGCGAGGGCCCGGTCGGCGGATTGGGCAGCGGCACCTTGGGCGCGTCGACACCGTCCTGGGTTGCCATCACCAGCTTGGGTGCGCGCGGTATGCCGTGGCCCGCCAGGATCGACAGCGCATGCGTCAGTTGCAGCGGCGTCACCGCCCAGTAACCCTGGCCGATGCCGGCGATGATCGTCTCGCCCGGATACCAGGGCTGGTGCGAGTGTTCCATCTTCCACTCGCGCGAGGGCAGGATGCCGTCCTCTTCGCCGTCGAGGTCGATGCCGGTCTTGCTGCCGAAGCCGAAGCGGCCCATCCACTCGCTCAGCCGGTCGATGCCCAGATCCAGCGCCAGCTTGTAGAAGTAGGTGTTGGTCGATTTCTCGATGGCCCTGACCATGTCGACCACGCCGTCGCCGCCGCGCTTGTCGTCGCGATAGCAGCGCGACTGCCCCGGCAAGCAGAACTCGCCGGTGGACAGCACGGTGTCCTCCGGCTTGCGCACGCCGTAGGCCAGGCCGCCCAGCGCCAGGAACGGCTTGACCGTGGAGCCGGGCGGATACACGCCGCGCAGCGCGCGGTTGTACAGCGGCTTGTCCGGCGCCGTGGTCAGCGCCTTGTAGTCGGCGCTGCTGATGCCGTTGACGAACAGGTTGGGATCGAAGCTCGGCACGCTGACCATCGCCAGCACCTGCCCGTTGCGCGGGTCGATCGCCACCGCCGAGCCGGCACGCCCGTCGAAGGCGGCCATGGCGGCCTTCTGGATGCGCACGTCGATCGACAAGTACAGGTTCTTGCCCGGGATCGGCGGATGGGTTTCCAGCACGCGCTGGGTGCGCCCGTCGGCGTTGACCTCGACCAGTTCGTAGCCGGGCGTGCCGTGCAGCACGTCCTCGTAGGAGCGTTCGATGCCGCTGCGGCCGACGTGGCTGGTGCCCTGGTAGCGGTCGGGGTCGAGCCGCTTGAGGTCGTCGGCATCGATGCGCCCGACGTAGCCGATCACGTGCGCGAACAGGCCGCCGTATGGGTAGTGCCGGGTCAGGTAGGGCACCACGTCGACGCCCGGGAAGCGCCAGCGGTTGATCGCGAAGCGGGCGATGTCGTCCTCGGACAGATGCATCTTCAGCGGCACGCTCTCGAAGCGCCGGCTCTGCTTGAGGCGTTTCCTGAAGTCGGCGAGATCGTCCTCGTCCATCGGCACCACCGAGCCGATCTGCGCCAGCATCGCCTTCATGTCCGGTACCTGCTCGGGCACCACCTCCAGGCGGAACGCCGGCACGTTGTCGGCCAGCAGCACGCCGTTGCGGTCGTAGATCAGGCCGCGCGCCGGCGGAATCACCTTCGGCTTGACGCGGTTGTTCTCCGAGCGGGTCACGAATTCGTCGTGGTGCATCACCTGCAGGTAGAAGAACCGTCCGGACAGCGCGATCAGGCCCAGCACGATGAGGGCGAAACCGACCAGCGAGCGCCGCTGGAACAGCGCCGCCTCGCCGCGCGGGTCTTTCAGGGCACGCCGCTTCTTCATCTCATTGCAGGCGCAGGCGCATGCGCAGGTCGTCCAGCAGCAGGAACACGAACGGCCACAGTGCCGCGCCGACGAACGGCGAGATCCACCAGCTTGCCGGCGGCAGCGCGTCGCCGGCGAACACGCGCACGATGGTCAGCAGGATGCGGTCGTTGACCAGCAGCGCCAGCACCGCCAGGGTCTGCTGCCACATCGGGAAGAAGCGCAGCCGCGAACGGAAACGCAGTGCGATGAACACCAGCGCGGTCAGGCGCAGCGCCTGCTCGCCGAGCAGCACGCCGTCGAGCAGATCCGCTGCCAGGCCCATGGTGAAGGCCAGCCCCAGCGTCACGCGGTCGCCCGCTTCGAGCGACCAGTACAGCAGCACCAGCGCCGGCCAGTATGGCTTGAACGGTTCGAGCACGTCCGGTAGCGGCACCAGCATCGACAGCAGCGCAGCCACCAGCGTGCCGACGAACCACCACAGGCCCAGGCGCTGGCGGTTCATGGCGTGCCCTTCGGCGCCGGTGCGGCGGGTGCCTGCTGGCTGGCGCCGGCAGGCGCCAGATCCGCCGGCGGCCCCGCGGGCGGCACCGGCTCGGGCGGACCGACCGGCTCGGCCTGGTCGTGCAGCAGCAGCACGTCCTCGCTGCGGTTGATGTCCGCGCTGGGTTGCGCCTGCGCTTCCAGGAACATGCCGGTGGCCGCCGGTGCCACGCGGGTGATCTCGCCGACCGGGAAGCCCGGCGGGAAGCGCCCGCCCAGGCCGGAGGTGAGCAGCCGATCGCCTTCGCGGAGGTCGGCGGCCATCGGGATGGTCGGCAGAACCAGGTGGTCGCCGTCGCGCGAGCCGTAGGCGATGGTGCGCAGGCCAGTGCGCTCGACGGTCACCGGCAGCGCGTTGTTGGGATCGGTGATCAGCATCACCACCGAGGTCGTGGGCAGGGTTTCGATCACCTGGCCCATGACGCCACGCGCATCGATCACCGGTTGTCCCGACTTGACCCCGTCGCGCGCACCCACGTTGAGCAACAGGCGATGGCGATACGCGCCCAGATCCACGCCGACCACGCGGGCCAGTTGCACGTTGAGCTCGAGGCTGCGCTGGGTATCGAGCAGTTCCTTCAGGTGCTCGTTCTGCTGCGCCACCGCGGCCATGCGATTGAGCTTGGCGTTGGCCAGCAGCAGGTCCTCGCGCAGGCGCTGGTTCTGCACGGTCAGCCGCTGGCGGTCGGCAAAGGCCACCGAAAGCGTGCGCATGCCCTCCACCGGCAGGCCCGCGAGCCGGTACAGCGGCTCGACGGCGACGGCGGCGCCGTAGCGGATGCGCCACATCCAGCCGTTGCGGTGGTCGAGCACCATCAGCACCATCGCCAGCGCGAGGTAGCCGATCAGCCGCAAGGTGCCGGTCGAGCCGGCGAACAGGGGCGAGGATTCCTGGCCCATCGAGAGAACCTAAAAAAGGGAGGAGCGACGCAGGCGGTCGCCGTCAAGCGTGGCAGAACGAGGCGGCCCGGCACAACGGATCGGCCGCCTTCCACCGCGGAGAGGGCCACGGATGAGCGGCCAGGCAGGCCTCAATCTCATGTCAGCAACGCGCCCCCGCATCGCCCCCTCGCGGGCACCGCCATCCGGATCGGCCCTCCTGCGGTCGGCAGGCGGACCGGCTCGCGGAGCAAGCCTCGATTCACTCCGGAGCGAAGAAGTCGCTGCCGTGCTGGTCGATCAATTCCAGTGCCTTGCCGCCGCCGCGCGCCACGCAGGTGAGCGGATCGTCGGCTACCTGCACGTGCAGGCCGGTCTCCTCGGAGATCAACCGGTCCAGGTCGCGCAGCAGCGCACCGCCGCCGGTGAGCACGATGCCGCGTTCGGCCACGTCCGAGCACAGCTCCGGCGGCGTCTGCTCCAGCGCGGACTTGACCGCCGCCACGATGCCCGACAGCGGCTCGTGCAGCGCTTCCAGCACCTCGTTGGAGTTGATCGTGAACATGCGCGGCACGCCCTCGGCCAGGTTGCGGCCGGAGATCTCGATCTCCTTGACGTTGGCCTGCGGGAAGGCACAGCCGATCTCGAGCTTGATGCGCTCGGCGGTCGATTCGCCGATCAGCGTGCCGTGGTTGCGGCGCACGTAGTTGATGATCGCCTCGTCGAAGCGGTCGCCGCCCACGCGCACCGACTGCGAGTAGACGATGCCGTTGAGCGAGATCACCGCGACTTCGGAAGTGCCGCCGCCGATGTCCAGCACCATCGCGCCGCGCGCCTCGTGCACCGGAATGCCGGCGCCGATCGCCGCGGCCATCGGCTCCTCGATCAGGAACACGTCGCGGGCGCCCGCGCCTTCGGCGGATTCCTTGATGGCGCGGCGCTCGACCTGGGTCGAACCACACGGCACGCAGACCAGCACGCGCGGACTCGGACGCAGCATGCGCGACTTGTGCACCTGCTTGATGAAGTGCTGCAGCATCGCCTCGGTCATGGTGAAGTCGGCGATGACGCCGTCCTTCATCGGGCGCACCGTGGCGATGTTGCCCGGCGTGCGGCCGAGCATGCGCTTGGCGTCGCCACCGACCGCCGCCACCGTGCGCGGGCCGCCCGGGCCGCGATCCTGGCGGATCGCCACCACCGACGGCTCGTTGAGGATGATGCCCTGCCCACGCACGTAGATCAGCGTGTTGGCGGTACCGAGGTCGATGGAAATATCGTTGGAGAAGATGCCGCGGAACTTCTTGAACATGAGGCCTGGCGCGCCGGCAGGAGAAGAGAAAAGTAAGCGCGTCAGTCTAGTGAGCGGCCCCTACCCACGCAAGCGCGAAGAAGTTAAGAAAGCCTTGCAGAACGCGATGATGCGCGCATTTCCTGAGCCCGATCGCCGCTCCGGTGTGCAAGCGCCTGTCGCCTTGGGCGATGCGTCGCGCTACGATTGCAGGGTTTGCCGGACCACTCGCCGTCCGCGTCGCTCAACGGGGTTTTCTTCGACATGTCAGCCGTCATCTGCGGTTCGCTGGCCTACGACACCATCATGGTGTTCCCGGACCAGTTCAAGAACCACATCCTGCCGGACAAGGTCCACATCCTTAACGTCTCCTTCCTCGTGCCGCAGATGCGGCGCGAGTTCGGCGGTTGCGCGGGCAACATCGCCTACAACCTCAAGTTGCTCGGTGGCGACCCGCTGCCGATGGCGACGGTCGGGCAGGACTTCGGGCCCTATCGCGAGCACATGATCCGCTGCGGCATCCGCCTGGAAGGCGTGCGCGTGTTCGAGGACCAGTTCACCCCGCAGTGCTTCATCACCACGGACCTGGACAACAACCAGCTCACCGCCTTCCATCCGGGCGCCATGTCCAGCTCGCACCACAACCACGTGGGCGACGTGGCCGACGCCGAATTCGGCATCGTGGCGCCGGACGGACGCGAGGCGATGCTGCAGCACACCGACGACTTCGCCGCCAAAGGCGTGCCTTTCATTTTCGACCCGGGCCAGGCGATGCCGCTGTTCAACGGCGATGAGTTCCGCTCAATGATCAGCAAGGCGAACTACGTCATCGTCAACGACTACGAGTCGCAACTGCTGCAGCAGCGCACCGGCTGGAGCGCCGAGGAGATCGCCAGCCGCACGCAGGCGTACATCGTGACGCTCGGACCACGCGGATCGCTGATCCACACCGGCGGCCAGGTCATCGAGATTCCCGCCGCCCGCGAGCGGCAGGTCATCGATCCCACCGGTTGCGGCGACGCGTACCGGGCAGGCCTGATCTTCGGCATCATGCGCGGCTACGATTGGCCCACGATCGGCCGCATGGCGTCGCTGATGGGCGCCCTCAAGGTGGAGCACCCGGGCACGCAGAACCAGCGCTTCGCCTACGACGAGTTCGCCGAAGCGTTCCGCGAGCAGTTCGGCTACGCGCTCTAAGGTCCTAGACGGCGCGCCGCATCTGCTGCGCGCCGCCGGCCACAACGCACAGCAACATCAGTCGCGGCAGCGCTATCGCCCATGGTAGGCCACCGAGGCTGCAGCCAAGCGGCAACCAAGGTGGCCACGCAATCGGTGACGCCGACGCTACCGAACGGCGATCTCGGTTCGCGGCGCACGTTCGACCAAACCGGGGCGATCTATCCGGTCAGCGTGATCAGCTCGTTGGCTATTAAGGTTGGCCTTCAATCAGATTGCTGCGCTCCCTCGCGCCTTTCCGCATACCGAAAGACCAGAGCGCTGCGGACCGCGCTTCGCGCGACGACGGCTGCTTGAGCCAACGAGAAAACGACCGCCATCGAACTCGAGGTTTCCTTGTGCGCGTCATTGCAGAAGCAATGCTTCGACGCTGATGCCTCGCAGTCACGCCTGAATGCGCTCTCATGATCGGCGCCGGCGCCGCCACCAAAAAGAAAAACCCCCACCGTTTCGGGTGAGGGTTTTCCAGGATAAAGCCCCTGGCGGTGACCTACTCTTGCATGGACAAGCCACACTACCATCGGCGCGGCTGCGTTTCACTTCCGAGTTCGGGATGGGATCGGGTGGGAC
>NZ_JBCNYA010000057.1:0-8009 GCF_049727805.1 Frateuria sp. YIM B11624 | reverse complement strand
GGCCTGCGCCTTGGCGCTGGCCGCCGCGGTGGTCAGGCGGTCGGCTTCCTGCGTGGAGATTGCATGCTGCGCCAGCAGCTTCTTCGCGCGCTCGGCGTTCGATTCGGCCAGCTTCTGCTCGGCATGCGCCTGGTTCAGCGTGGCGGCGAGCCGGTCGACTTCGGCCTGGTAGGGCCGCGGGTCGATGGTGAACAGGAGTTCGCCCTTGCGCACCCGCGCGCCTTCCTTGAAATGCACCGCGGTGACATAGCCGCTCACGCGCGGATGCACTTCGACCGTGTCCACGGCCTGCAGGCGTCCGGTGAAGGCATCCGTATCGCTCACCGGCCGCACCAGCGTTTGTGCGACGGTGACCGCGGGCGGGGGCGGCGTACCGGCTTCCTGCGCGTGGCTTTCGCCGTGGCTGCCGAGCACCGCCCAGCTGCCGGCCGCCACCGCCACGGCCAGGCTCAAGAGGATCCATCGCTTTTTCATGCTGTGCTCCCGGGTTCGAAATTAGTGCACCGATCGGTACTGGATCGGCGAGGCCCGGGAGAATAGGTATACTTGCTGGTATAGAAAACCGCGATGTGGTGCAATGCAATAGTGACGACGAGTCACGAATAACCCTGGAGTCGCCTCCAATGGAAGACTTTGCAGCAATTTCCGCCTTCGTCCGAGTGGTCGAGGCCAAGAGCTTCGCGGCCGCCGCCGCGCAACTGAACATGACCCCGTCGGGCGTCAGCCGTGCGGTGTCGCGGCTGGAGGAGCGCCTGGGCGCGCGCCTGCTGTTCCGTTCCACCCGCTCGCTGCGGCTGACCGACGACGGCGCGGTGTTCCACGCCCGTTGCAAGGACATCCTGGCTGACCTGGCCGAAGCCACCGAGGCGCTGGGCTACGCCAACCGCAAGCCGATCGGCAGGCTGCGCGTGGGCCTCTCGCTGGCGGTGGGGCGCGCGGCGGTGATCCCGCGGCTGACCGAATTCGAGCAGCGCTACCCCGACATCCGGCTGGAACTGTCGATGAGCGACCTGCCGGCCGACATGAACGGCGAGGGCATCGACTGCGCCATCCGCGTGGGCGAACTGGAGGACTCCAGCCTGATCGCGCGCAAGATCGGCTACCTGCGCAACGTGGTGTGCGCCTCGCCCGAGTATCTGGCCCGCCACGGCGCGCCGCGGACGATCGAGGACCTCAAGCAGCACCGCTGCATCAACTACGTCTATCCCAACGGCCGTCCGCGGCAGTGGATGTTCGACGGCGCCAACGGGCCGATCGCCGTGGACGTCGAAGGCCATCTGCTGATCAACGACGCCGAATCGGTGATCCAGGCGGTCGCTGCGGGGCTGGGCATCACCCAGGCGCCGCACATGATGATCGCCTGCATGCTCGACCTGGGCAAACTCGAACTGGTCATGACCGACACCCGTTCCACCGGCAAGCCGGTGTGGATCGTCTACCCGCAGAAGAAGCACCTGTCCGCACGCGTGCAGGCCTTCATCGAATGGGTACGCGAGCTGTTCGAGCGGACCAATGAGCCGCAGTTCCGGCTGCCGGCGCGCCCGGCCGGCAAGGTGACGCCACAGGTTGCAACGCTGGCCTGAGCGGTGTTTCAGCTTGTCCGGCGTCGGCCGCGGTCATGAGGCGTCCGGCGCCAGTGGCCGCACCCGGCAGGCTGGCCGGATGGCTCAACCGCCGGCGGGCAACCACAGCAGCAACGCGAGGCCTAGTGCGATACGGTAGATCGCGAACGGCGTGAAGCGGTGCGTGCGGATGTAGCCGAGCAGCCACTTCACCGCGGCGAAGGCGACGATCGCCGAGACCACGAAGCCGACGACGAGCGCGCTCCAGTCCTCGTGCACCGCACCGCCGTTCTTCAGCACCTTCAGCAGCTCGTAGCCGGTCGCCGCGTACATGGTCGGGATGCCGACCAGGAAGGCGAATTCGGTGGCCGCGGCGCGGTTGCTGGTGCCGGCCAGCAGCGCGGCGAAGATGGTCGCGGCCGAGCGCGAGGTGCCGGGGAAGATGCCGGCGAGCATCTGCGCGATGCCGACCAGCACGGCCACCGTCCAGGTCACCTCGCGCCGGTCCGGCTGGCGTGCCGCGACCGCCTCGGCGCCGAGCATCCAGAAGCCGCCGATGACCAGCGCCCAGGCGATCGGCGTGACCGTGTCGGGCAAGGTAAAGCCGCACTTCACCGCGATGAAGCCGAGCACCGCGGTGATCAGGAACGCCACCGTCAGCTTGGCCAGATAGTCGCGGTTGGCCGGATCGCGCCATTGGGTCAGCAACTGCCACAGGCGCTTCCAGTAGATCAGCGTCACCGCCAGGATCGCGCCGGCCTGGATGCCGATATTGAACAGGTCCGAGCGCTGCCCCAGCCCCAGTTGCTCGGCGATCAGCAGGTGGCCCGTCGAGGAGATCGGCAGGAACTCGGTGATGCCCTCGATGATGCCGAGCAGGATGACGCGGATCAGGTCGCTCACTAAGGACTCTCCGGCGATGCGTAAAGCGGCATAGCTTACGGGGAAGCGGACAGGGCGGCGTGAGCGTTCATTGCTCCAAACAGGTGCAATGGATGGATGGAACCGGTGCAACTGGACGCCCGCAAGCGGCCATCCTGCGCGGCCGATCCGCGCCGCGGCGCGCCATGGCGGCCTCTTCCGGCGGTGCGCCCCGCTTCGGGCACCGCTGGCATGCGCATTGCAACAACGCGCGCATCCCATTCACCGCTCCGAGGCTTGCGCCCATGACCGCCCAGAAAGTGCTCGACCTGATCGCCGAACACGACGTCGAATTCGTCGACCTGCGTTTTGCCGACATGCTCGGCAAGCACCACCACGTCACCTTCCCCGCACACGCCATCGACGAGGGCACGTTCGAGGACGGCAAGATGTTCGACGGCTCCTCGATCCCGGGCTGGAAGGGCATCAACGAGTCGGACATGGTGCTGCTGCCCGATCCGGACACCGCGCACCTGGATCCGTTCTCGCAGCACAAGCAGCTGATCCTGCACTGCGACGTGCTCGAGCCCTCGACCATGCAGGCCTACGGCCGCGATCCGCGCTCGATCGCCAAGCGCGGCGAGGCGTTCCTGAAGTCCACCGGGATCGCCGACACGGCCTTCTTCGGTCCGGAGCCGGAATTCTTCATCTTCGACTCGGTGCGCTGGCAGAACGACATGGGCCGCGTGTTCTACGAGATCGGCTCCGAAGAAGCCTCGTGGAGCTCGCGCTACAAGTACGAGGGCCAGAACACCGGCCACCGCCCGGGCGTGAAGGGCGGCTACTTTCCGGTGTCGCCGGTCGACTCGCTGGGCGACCTGCGCGCGGACATGTGCAAGGTGCTCGAATCGCTCGGCCAGGTGGTCGAGGTGCATCACCACGAGGTGGCCAACGCCGGCCAGTGCGAGATCGGCGTCAAGTTCAACACGCTGGTGAAGAAGGCCGACGAGCTGATGACGATGAAGTACGTCATCAAGAACGTGGCGCACCAGAACGGCAAGACCGTGACTTTCATGCCCAAGCCGATCGTCGGCGACAACGGCTCGGGCATGCACGTGCACCAGTCGCTGGCCAAGGACGGGCAGAACCTGTTCGCCGGCGAGCTGTACGGCGGCCTGAGCCAGCTGGCGCTGTGGTATATCGGCGGCATCTTCAAGCACGCCAAGGCGATCAACGCGTTCGCCAACTCCACCACCAACAGCTACAAGCGCCTGGTGCCGGGCTTCGAGGCGCCGGTGATGCTGGCCTACTCGGCGCGCAACCGCTCGGCGAGCTGCCGCATCCCGTACGTGTCCAGCCCGAAGGGCCGCCGCATCGAGGTGCGCTTCCCCGATCCGATGAACTCCGGCTACCTGGTGTTCACCGCGCTGATGATGGCCGGCCTGGACGGCATCATCAACAAGATCGACCCGGGCGCGCCGGCGGACAAGGACCTGTACGACCTGCCGCCGGAAGAGGAGAAGAACATCCCGCAGGTGTGCGCGAGCCTGGACGAGGCGCTCAACGCGCTGGACAAGGATCGCGAGTTCCTCAAGGCCGGCGGCGTGTTCACCGACGACTTCATCGACGCCTACATCGAGCTGAAGATGAAGGAAGTGACCGCCTACCGCGCCAGCACGCACCCGCTGGAATTCCAGATGTACTACGCGATCTGACCGCCCGGAGCTGCGGCTCCCCAGGTCATCCGAACAGCCCTGCCGGGCGACCGGCAGGGCTTTTTCATGTCCGCAGGAAAATCCGAACCGTGGAGGTTTCTCCGGCCCGTGCGGCGCTTCCCGATCCGGCGTTCACCCGACGGTTACGCGCGGTCCGACCCCGGGACGAGCCCCGACACGAACTCCCGCAAGGCTTCGCAGGCAGGCTCCGCCTGTGGGACGGCGTTCGCCCGCCTGGAACCGGCCGGATCTTCCATCACCTTGTCTTCACGTCGGCCGCCTTTTAGTCGGACGCCACGGCGCAGGTAGGCGGACAGGCGGTCCGCGGCTTCAGCTCCCCTCGCCGGAACACCCCGGGGAAGAAAACCACGGCTTCGAGCACCCAATCTGCACCCGAAATTTGGATCGATCCAATGTTTCCAGGAGGCGACAGCCGGCAAGAGCACGACCACGCGAGGGGGATTACCGCGCCATTTCGCGCCCGTACCGGACAACGCCAGCCGGTGGGGCAGGAGCAACGCGGCCAGCCGTCTTCCGATTCCGCCAAACGCGGATGAGCGGATCCGAGTCCGCCGGAAGGACGCACACCAAATGGGGATCACACCAATGACGCATCTGCCACACGTCTTTACCCGCAAGCCGCTGTACGCCGCGCTCGTCGCGGCCACCTTGCCGTTCGGCGCCTGCCTGGGCCTGCCCGGGACGGCCGCCGCGCAGACCGCTCCGGCGGCCGCCTCGACGACCGCGCCGCCACCGGCGACCGACGGCGCGCAGGCGAAGAAGGCGGACAAGCAGCAGGCGACCAACCTGCAGGCGGTCATCGTCAGCGGCTATCGCCAGTCGATCAACCAGAACATCCAGGACAAGCGCGACTCGAACTCGATCGTCGAGGTGATCAACGCGCAGAACATCGCGCAGTTCCCCGCCAAGAACATCGCCGATGCGCTGGCGCACGTGCCCGGCGTGGTCATCACCCGCGAATCCGGCGAAGGCAAGACGGTCAGCATCCGCGGCCTCGCCCCCGAGCTGACGCTGACCGAGTTGAACGGCAATTACGTGGCCTCGGCCGACACCTCGGCCGGCCTGACGCGCTCGTTCAACTACACGCTGATGCCGGCCAACATGTTCTCCGACATCAAGCTCTACAAGAGCCTGGAAGCGCGCCTGGACGAAGGCGGCATCGGCGGCAACGTGGACCTGCGCACGCGCCGTCCGCTGGAGATGGCGGCGAACGACGGCTTCGTGTCGCTCACCGCCGCCGGCTCGGACAACAGCAGCAAGATCACCCCGCAGGGTTCGGCGCTGTGGTCGTGGAAGAACAAGGACGAGACCTTCGGCATCCTGCTCGCCGGCACGTACCAGAAGCGCCGCGACGTCGACTACACGGCCAACGCATCGAGCTGGCACTGGTGGGCGGACAACTGTTCCGACATCACGACGTGTGCCCAACCGCCGGTCAACGTGCGCGGTCAGCCGTACGACAGCAGCGTCGCTTCGAACATCGACCTGTGGGGGAACGGCGTGGTCGACCAGGCGGGCAACCCGTATTCGGGCTACTGGATGCCGCAGCAGTTTTCCACCAGCCGCAACCAGCTCGACCTCAAGACCAAGGGCGCCCAGGCCACCCTGCAATTCAAGCCCTTCGATCACCTGCTGCTGACCGGCAACTACTTCCGCTTCCAGCGCGAGCAGTCGCAGATCACCAACACGCTGGAGATCCCCGAGTGGGGCCTGCCCAACGACAGCGATTTCAGCAACCAACAGGGCCGGCTGCTCGCCCCCGGCGGCCTGACGTTCGATCCGTCGGGCACCGTCGTCACCGGCGCCAACTACGTGCTTCCGCCCGCAGGCCAGGGCTGCAATTCGACGACCAACCCCGTCACGGGCGAGCCGCGCCAGGCGGTGGACGTCTGCTCCACGGAGATTCCGTGGCTCAACGGCAACTACTCGGTCGAGAAGGCCACCTCGCAGACGGCCAACCTCATGGGCGAATGGGACAACGGCGGCGCCCTGAGCGGCTCGTTCAACGTCGGCCGCACCTGGGCCACGGGTGGCCCGTCGATCGAACTGGGCATGGCCGCCAAGCCGCGCAACTTCGTCAACGGCCAGTGGGTGGACGGCAGCAACGGCGCCGCGTGGACGATCAACGGCCGGCCGACCATCACCGCTGCGCCCGATGTGCTTGAGAACATGCTCGCCGGCGCGGGGCAGGTGGACCTGGGCTCGACCGGCTCCAACATGGTCAACACCGACACCTCGCAGAACTTCGCGCAGGCCGACTTCACCTGGGCCTTCGACAGCGGCTGGGTGCAGTCGCTGCAGTTCGGCGTCAAGTACCGGAAAAACCATGCCGAGCAGCAGAGCAATGAGGTGCGCTGGTACTGCAAGGGCACCACGCTGCAGTTCCAGACCTGTGATCCGACTGCCGGCCAGCTGCCCGCGGACTTCCTGTTGCCGAACATGCTCGATGGCAGCAACGACGCCTACAACGACAGCATCTTCCCGGCGATCAACTACCCGGCCTACTACAACTACCTCAACGCCACCTACGACCGGACGATCTACAACCGCCCGCAGGACACTTCGTCCATCGACGAGAAGATCTCGGCGGCCTACGTGCAGGCGAACTTCGACACCGGCTCGCTGCGCGGCAACGTGGGCCTGCGCTTCGTCAGCACCCAGCAGGACATCACGGTCGCCAACCAGATCACCACCAACAACGCGGTGTACTACCACGACGCCGCGGGCAACATCCTGATCTGCCCGGCCAGCGGCGTGAACGCCGGCGGCGGGCCATGCGCGCCGGGCGACTTCCAGTACCTGCCGCGCGAGCAGTCGGTGATCGAGACTTCCGCCAACGACTCCAGCAGCAAGCGCTACAACAAGCTGCTGCCGAGCTTCAACGTCGCCTGGACCTTCGCCGAGGACTTCGTGCTGCGCGCCGCCGGCTCGCAGGCGATGGCCCGCGCCAACTACACCGATCTGGCCCAGCTCGGCAGCCTCACCAACAACACCCAGGCGTACTACGACGACCGCAAGCAGTTCGGCGCACCCCCGCCGGGCTGGTACGGCAGCGGCGCCAACCCGGACCTGAAACCGTTCACCGCCACCCAGTTCGACCTGGCCGGCGAGTGGTACTACGCGCCCGAGTCGGTGGTCGGCCTGGACCTGTTCCAGAAGAAAGTGAAGAACTTCGTCGTGCCGGTCACCGTCAACAACATCATGGTGGACGTCGGCGGCACGCCGACGAACTTCCTGCAGTACAGCACCAACGCCAACGGCCGCTCGGGCACGTCCAAGGGCGTGGAGCTCTACACGCAGCACACCTTCAAGTCGGGCTTCGGCTACATCGCCAACTACACGCTCAACAAGACCAACGAAACGCCGGTCTCGCTCGGCGACACGCAGGTCGGCAAGTCAGAGCTGATCGGCAGCGCCAAGTTCGCGGCCAACGTGTCGCTGTTCTACGAGAAGAACGGCCTTCTGCTGCGGGCGACCAGCAACTGGATCGGGCGCACCATGCAGGGACTCGCGGCGGGCCTGCCCATCTACACGCGGCCCTACCACCAGATCGATCTGAACGGCGACTACGAGTTCAACAAGCACCTGATGCTGACCGCGTCGATCATCAACCTGACGCGCGCCATGCCGCGCTCGTACCTGGGCAGCGATACGACGGCACGGCTGAACCAGCTCGAGTACGCCGGGCGCCAGTACTACCTGGGCCTGACCTACAAGTTCGGCGCCGACGACTAGGCGAACGCGCGCGGGCCCGGCACATGCCGGGTCCGCGCGCGGGCGTCTTGCATCCTCGATCGTCGTGCCGGGGCCGGGACCCGCACGGCGCAGAACGCCACAGCTCGTGGAAAAC
>NZ_JBCNYA010000056.1:0-8898 GCF_049727805.1 Frateuria sp. YIM B11624 | reverse complement strand
ACATTGTCACCGACGCACCGCCGCCGAAACCGGAGCCTGCATCGGCGCCGGCGCCGCGCTGCATCAGGATCAGCACGATCATCGCCGCGGCGATCAGGATGTAAAACACGCTGAAGATGACAAACATGTTGGTCAGGAGTCCGTAGCGCTTCAGTGCGCCGCGGCGCAGATGCCGAGGAAATCGTCTGCGGTGAGCGAAGCACCGCCGATCAGGCCCCCATCCACGTCCGGCTGCGCGAACAATGATGCGGCATTCGCCGCCTTGACGCTGCCGCCATAAAGCAGCCGGGTCAGACGGGCAATCATAGCATCTTCCCTTTCCAGTTGGCTACGAATGAAGGCGTGTGCCTGCTGCGCCTGTTCGGGCGTAGCGGTCTGACCGGTACCGATCGCCCACACCGGTTCGTAGGCGATCACGGCGGTATAGAACGGCGCGATGCCGGAAACGGCGAGCACGGCGTCCAACTGGCGGGCGAGCACTGCTTCGGTCTGGCCGGCATCGCGCTGCTCCAGCGTCTCGCCGACGCAGAGGATCGGGGTCAGGCCGGCCGCGCAGGCAGCGGCAAACTTCAGTGCCACCAGCTCGTCGCTTTCGCGGTGGTACTGGCGACGTTCGGAATGCCCGACCAGCGTCCATTGCGCGCCTACGTCGGCCAGCATCGCGGCCGACACTTCGCCTGTGTAGGCGCCCTGCCCCTGGTGCGCGCTGACGTCCTGGCCACCGAAACCGATGCCGCTGGCGCCATGACGCGCGGCCAGCTCGGCCAGGTAAGGGAACGGAGGAAACACCAGCACCTCGGCGTCCTGCGGTCGCTGCGCGGCGATTTCGCCGACAAGGGCCTGGGCCATCGAGCGGCTGCCATGCATCTTCCAGTTGCCGGCGATGAGTTTCCTGCGCATGCGAAGCACCCGGTCAAAAAACGGCAAGGATAGCGGCCGCCCTGCAGGCCGGCAAACGGGTGCTGGCAGGGCTGCGGCCACTCGGCCATCATCGGCTGCCGCCCTCATGGAACGCCCATGCCTGCCCATCATCCGCTCAGCCTGGTGACCGGAGCCTCAGCCGGCATCGGTGCCGCGTTCGCGCGCGAACTGGCCGCGCAGGGCCATGACCTGGTGCTGGTCGCACGCCGCGCCGAGCGCCTGCATGCCCTGGCCGCCGAGTTGCGCGAGCGCCATGGCACGCAGGTCCACGTGATGCCTGCGGATCTCGCCGATCCGGCGGCGCCGCAGCAGCTCGCCGGCAGCCTGCATGAGCAGGGACTGGCGGTGGACTGGTTGATCAACAACGCCGGCTATGGCGTGCCGGGCACGTTCGAGGCCAGCGGCTGGCCGGTCCACGCGGATTTCCTGCAGGTGCTGCTCACCGCGCCGACCGAACTGGCATGGCGGCTGCTGCCGGGCATGCGCGAGCGTGGCTATGGGCGCATCGTCAACGTCGCCTCGCTGGCCGGGCACGTGCCCGGATCGGCCGGGCACACGCTGTATGCGGCCAGCAAGGCCTATCTCATCAAGTTCTCGCAGTCGCTGGCGCTGGAGAACCGGCACCTGGGCGTGCACGTGTGCGCGCTGTGCCCCGGCTTCACCTGGTCGGAATTCCACGACGTCACCGGCACCCGGGCGCTGGTCGGCAAGCTGCCGCGCTTCATGTGGCAGGACGCCGTGACGGTGGTGCGCGAGGGCATCGCAGCGGTCGAACGTGGCGAAGCGGTGCACGTCACCGGCCGGGTGAACCGTGCCATCAAGGCACTGGCCAAGCTGACGCCGGACCGGCTCGCCTTGTGGCTATCGGCGCGCGAATCGAAACGCTACCGCCAGCTCGATTGACCACCGGCATCGCCCGACTGCGCTAACGTGTCCGGCCTGTCGCCGTGAGACCGCCATGAGCCTGTTCCCCACCCAGATGCGTCCGCTGCCCTACCGCAAGCCCACCGAGGGACGCGATTACTGGGTGATCGACGATGCCCTGCCCGATCCGGAGGCCGTACGCGAGCGTTGCCTGGCCAAGACCGACTGGGAGTACGGCTTTCCGACGACCGGCGAAGCCTGGCCCGGCATGCGCGCGCTGCCGGCGCTGCAGGTCGACGAGCTGGCCTGCATCGAGGCGCAGGTGCGGCAGGCCACCGGCGCGAAGAAACTATGGGTCGGCGAGACCGAGGCCGGGCAGAAGCTCAACCACAATTGCGTCCAGGTGGTCGGTGCGGTCGAGGGGGCGGTCAAGCCGCACACGGATTCGCTCAATCTCTGTCGCTATGCCGCCGTGCTGTATCTCAACCCGGTGGTGCCCGACAGCTGCGGCACCAGCTTCTTTCGCCAGCGCATGCCCAATGGCCAGCTCGGCGGCAACATGGTGGCGCCGCCGCACCGCAACCTAGTCGATGCGCTCGGCAATCGCTTCGTGCGTCCGGACGCCTTCGTCGAGGACGTGCGCGTGGCGCATCGCTTCAACCGGCTGCTGCTCTACAAGGCCAATATCGTGCACAGCGCCAGTGCGTACTGGGGACTGGAGGACATGGCCGGCAAGCGGATGACGGCGGTGTTTTTCTGGATGGCGTAAGCGGCAGACGCAGGGCGGGCTTCAGCTCACCGGACCGGTGCCTGGAGGCACCCTTGGAGCGAAAGGCAGGGAGTTCACGGCGAGCCCCGGCCCCTCACCCAGCCCTCTCCCCCGAGGGGAGAGGGCGCAGGTTGTGCGCTAGATCAGCTTGATCTCGCGCAGGCGCTGCATCAGGTACTCGTGCGAGGTCAGCGAGGTGTCGTAGCGGCTCGGGTTGTCGGGCGTGACGCACTCGGGCAGCGGGTCGAGCACCACGTCGGGATTGGGGTGCAGAAAGAACGGCACCGAGTAGCGCGGCTTGCGCGCGTTCTCGTTCTGCGGATTGACCACGCGGTGCGAGGTGGACGGATACACGTGATTGGTCAGGCGCTGCAGCATGTCGCCGATGTTCACGACGATCGCATCGCCCTCGGTGGTGATCGGCAGCCACTCGCCCTCGCTCAATACTTCCAGGCCCTCGGCGCTGGCGCCGACCAGCAGGGTGATGAAGTTGATGTCCTCGTGGGCGCCCGCGCGCACGTTGGGGATGTTCTCCTCGGTGATCGGCGGATAGTGGATCGGGCGCAGAATCGAGTTGCCCTGGTCGGTCTTGTCCTCGAAATAGTTCTCCGGCAGGCCGATGTGCAGCGCCAGCGCGCGCAGCACGCGCGTGCCGAGCTGGTCCAGCGCCTCGTACAGGCCGTAGCCGCAGGGCTTGAACTGCGGCACTTCCTCCGGCCACAGGTTCGGCGGCATCACGTCGGCGAACTTCGAGTCACGCGGGATCTCGCGGCCGACGTGCCAGAACTCCTTGAGGTCCGGGAAGCGGCTGTCCTTGGCCGTTTCCACCTTGAACGGGGTATAGCCGCGCGCACCGCCGGAGCCGGGCACGTGGTACTTCATCTTGGTCTCGGCCGGCAGCGCGAAGAACTGCTCGAAGGCCTGGTAGGCCCCGTCGACCAGTTCGCGCGGGATGCCGTGCCCGCTGATGCAGCAGAAGCCGAACTGGCGGTAGGCCGCGCCGAGCTCGGCGACGAAGGCGTCGCGGTCGGTGTCGTAGCGGCGGATGTCGAGCGTGGGGACTTGCTTCATGGATTTTCCGTCATGTGCGTGTGCGCGGCGGATTTTACGGCGTCGGCCAGCCAGCCGGCCAACTGCTGCACCTCGCCCGCATCGGCGCCTTCGATGGTGACGCGCACCACCGGCTCGGTGCCCGACGCACGCAACACCACGCGCCCCCTGCCCTGCAGCGTGCGCTCGACCTCGGTCAGCGCGTGGCGCACGGTGTCGCTGGCCAGCGCCTCGCGCGCGCCCTGGGCGCGCACGTTGACCATCACCTGCGGCAGCTTCTGCAGCCCGCGGCGGGCCAACGCCAGGTCCTGCCCGGAAGCGGCCAGCGTCTCCAACACGGCCAGCGCGGCGATGATGCCGTCGCCCGTGGTGGCGCGGTCCAGGCACAGGATATGGCCGGACGTCTCGCCGCCGAGCATGCCGCCGTGCACCTTCAACTGCTGCAGCACGTAGCGGTCGCCGACGTTGGCGCGGATCAGCGGCACTTCCAGCTCGGCCAGCGCCTGCTCCAGGCCATAGTTGCTCATCAGCGTGCCGACCACCGGCCCGTGCAGGCAGCCGCGCGCGAACAGGCTGCGCGCGAGCACGTAGAGGATGTCGTCGCCATCGGCGATGGTGCCGTTGCGGTCGACCAGGATTACGCGGTCGCCATCGCCGTCGAACGCGATGCCCATGTCGGCGCTATGCGCCAGCACCGCCTGCTGCAAGGCCTGCGGATGAGTCGAACCCACGCCGCGGTTGATGTTGAAGCCATCGGGCTTGTCGCCGATGGCGATCACGTCGGCGCCGAGCTCGGCGAACACCTTGGGCGCCACCTGGTAGGTCGCCCCGTGCGCGCAGTCGAGCACGAGCTTCACGCCGCGCAGGGTGAACTCCTCCGGCACGGTGGCCTTGCAGTACTCGGCGTAGCGCGCCACCGCGTCGGCGACGCGGGTGGCCTTGCCCAACTGCTCGGAAGCGGCGGTCACGAATTCCGCGTCCAGTTCCTCCTCGATCGCCTGCTCGATCTCGTCGGAAAGCTTTTCGCCCTGCGCCGAAAAGAACTTGATGCCGTTGTCCGTATGCGGGTTGTGCGAGGCGCTGATCACGATGCCGGCGGCCGCGCGCATCGAACGCGTGAGGAAGGCCACCGCGGGCGTCGGCATCGGGCCGAGCAGACCCACGTCCACGCCAGCGGCAACCAGACCCGCTTCCAGCGCCGACTCGAACATGTAGCCGGACACGCGCGTGTCCTTGCCGATCAGTACCAGCGGCTTGCGCTTGGCGTCGCGCGCCAGCACCGCGCCGGCCGCGCGGCCCAGCCGCAGCATGAAGTCGGCGCTGATCGGCCATTGCCCCACCTGACCACGGATGCCGTCGGTGCCGAAGTATTTGCGTGTGCTCATCATCGATCCTTGCGGTGGCGCCACGGGACGGGCACCACCTAAGTAGCTCAGTCTTCGTCGGGCCAGCGTGGAGCCGGCGGACGGGTGTCGCGGCGAGGCGGCGTGTCGCCTTCGTGCACCGCGCGCCAGACCGCCAGCGCGTCGACGGTGGCGGCGACATCGTGTACACGCACCATGCGCGCGCCACGCTGTACCGCGATCAACGCCGCGGCTGCGGAACCGGCGGCACGTGCTTCTCCAGCGGCGCGGCCGGTCAGCGTGCCGATCATCGCCTTGCGCGACAGGCCGGCATAAACGCCCGCACCCAGGTCGGCGAAACGCTCCAGCGCACGCAGCAGCGCCAGGTTGTGGTCCAGCGTCTTACCGAAGCCAAAACCCGGATCGACCAGCACGCGCCGCTTGTCGATGCCGCTCAGCTCGCAGGCGAACAGGCGGTCGGCGAGGAAGCGGTGCACTTCGCCGACCACGTCGTCGTAGCGCGGCTCGTCCTGCATGCTGCGCGGCTCGCCCTGCATGTGCATCAGGCACACCGGTACGCGCAGTTCGGCGGCGGCATCCATCGCGCCCTCGCGGCGCAGCGCATAGACGTCGTTGATCATGCCGGCGCCGGCGGCGACGGCGGCGCGCATCACCTCGGGCTTGGAGGTGTCGACCGCGATCGGAAGCTCCGTGCGCGCGGCAAGCTGCTCGATCACCGGAATGACGCGGCGCAGTTCCTCGTCCAGCGGCACATCGTCCGCACCGGGTCGGGTCGACTCGCCGCCGACGTCGAGCATGTCCGCGCCCTGCTCCGCCATCGCCAGCCCGTGCGCCACGGCCGCATCGGTGTCGGCGAAGGCGCCGCCGTCGGAGAACGAATCGGGCGTCACGTTGAGGATGCCGACCACCCGCGGACGGTCGAGCACCAGCGGCCGGCCGGCGCAATCGAGCACGATGGCGAAGGGGTCGTCGAACATCAGGTATCAGTCCTGCCCGCCCAGCGCGCCCATGTGCAGGCGGTAGTAGCGCAGCTCCTCGATCGAGTCGCGGATGTCCGACAGCGCGGTGTGCGCCGACTCCTTGTTCAGGCCGCGCGCGATCGCCGGCGACCAGCGGCGCGAGAGTTCCTTGAGCGTGGAGACGTCGAGGTTGCGGTAATGGAAGTGGCGCTCCAGCCGCGGCATCTGCCGGTGCAGGAAGCGCCGGTCCTGGCAGATCGAGTTGCCGCACATCGGCGACTTGCCGGCCGGCGTCCACACCTTGAGGAACTCCAGCGTGGCCTGCTCGGCCTGCGCGTGGTCGGTGGTCGAGTCGAGCACCTGCTGCCACAGGCCCGATCGGCTGTGCTGGTTGCGGTTCCAGCTGTCCATCGATTCCAGCCGGTCGACCTCGTGGCGAATCGCGAAGACCGGCCCTTCGGCCAGTACGTTGAGGTCCTTGTCGGTCACGATGGTGGCGATCTCGAGGATGGAATCGTTGTCCGTATCGAGGCCGGTCATCTCCAGATCGATCCAGATCAGATTGTCGTCGTTCGCGTGGCTCATGCATCCTCCTTGGAGCGCGCAGTCTAGCGCAGGCGCCCGCCCGAGGCCGCGGGCCATGCGATGATCGGGCCCATGCAGACCTTTCTCTGGCACGACTACGAGACCTTCGGCGCGGACGCCCGCCGCGACCGGCCGTCGCAGTTCGCCGGCATCCGCACCACGGCGGATCTGGAGATCGTCGGCGAGCCGGCGATGTTCTTCGCGCGCCCTCCGCGCGACATGGCGCCGGACCCGGATGCCTGCCTGATCACCGGCATCACGCCGCAGCAGGCCGAACGCGAGGGCGTGTCCGAGGCCGAGTTCGCCGCCCGCGTGCACGAGCAACTGGCAGCACCGGGCACCTGCGGCGTCGGCTACAACTCGCTGCGCTTCGACGACGAGTTCACCCGGCAACTGCTGTACCGCAACTTCTTCGAGCCGTACGGACGCGAATGGGAGAACGGCAACTCCCGCTGGGACCTGATCGACCTGGTGCGCATGTGCGAGGCGCTGCGGCCCGAGGGCATCGTCTGGCCAACCCGCGAGGACGGCACGCCCAGCTTCAAGCTCGAGCACCTGGCCGCGGCCAACCACCTGAAGCAGGAGCGCGCGCACGATGCGTTGTCGGACGTGTATGCGCTGATCGACCTGGCGCGGCTGATCCGCGTGCGCCAGCCGCGGTTGTGGGACTGGCATTTCGACCTGCGCCGCAAGCAGAAGGTGTTCGGCCTGCTCGACGTGGTCGGCATGACGCCGCTGGTGCACGTGTCCTCGCGCTACCCGGCCAGCCGCCATTGCCTGGCGGTGATCGCGCCGCTGGCGCCGCATCCCTCGCGCGCTGGCGAGGTGATCGCCTACGACCTCGACACCGATCCGGCCGGTTGGCTCGACCTGGACGAGGACGACATCGCCGACCGCATCTTCACCGCCCGGGCGGACCTGCCCGAAGGCATCGAGCGCATCCCGCTGCGTACCGTGCGCGCCAACCGTGCACCCGCGCTGGCGCCGTTGTCCGTGTTGCGCGACGTGGACCATGGCCGGCTCAAGCTCGACCTGGAACGCTGCATGCGCCACCACGCGCTGCTGCGTGCGGCGGAAGGCCTGGCCGACCGGCTGCGCCGCGTGTTCGCCCGCGCCGCCGAGGTGGCGCCGCCGGAGGATCCGGAGCTGGCGCTCTACAGCGGCTTCCTGCCGGACGCCGACAAGCGCCTGCTGGCCGAGGTGCGCGCCACGCCGCCGGAACAACTGGGGCGTCGAAACTTCCCGTTCCGCGATCCGCGCTACCCGGAACTCCTGTTCCGCTACCGCGCGCGCAACTGGCCACAATCGCTGGACGCGGAGGAACAGGCCCGCTGGGAAGCCTTCCGCCAGACCCGCCTGACCCGGCCGACAGCGCTCACGGCACGCACGCTGGAGGACTACTTCGCGCGCATCGCCGCGTTGCGCCAGGAACGCCCGGAGCAGACCGCGCTGCTCGACCAGCTCGAAGCCTGGGGCCATGAACTGGCGCCCGCGCCCGCCCTCGCGCTGGGCTAGCAAGCGCTCCGCGATTACGGGAGGAGTCTGACCCGGCAATCGCCGATAATGGGCGAATGTCCGATACCTACTTCACCCCCGCCACCTTCCGTTTCCTGCGCGCGCTCGGCCGCAACAACAGCCGCGAATGGTTCACCGCGCACAAGGCCGACTACGAGCGCCACGTGCGCGAACCGTTCCTGGCGCTGATCGCCGACATGGCCGCGCCGCTGGCCAGGATCAGCCCGCACTACCGCGCCGACGCGCGCAGGAACGGCGGCTCGTTGTTCCGCATCCACCGCGACACGCGCTTCTCCAACAACAAGCTGCCGTACAAGACCTGGCAGGGCTCGCGCTTCTTCCATGCGCGCCGCCACGAGATCCCGGCGCCCTCGTTCTACCTGCACATCGAGCCGGGCGACTGCTTCGCCGGCGGCGGCATGTGGCACCCGGAATCCGACACGCTCAAGAACATCCGCGGCTTCCTCGCCGACAACCCGGCCGCCTGGAAGCGCGCCACCCGGAGCAAGGCCTTCGAGCGGCTGAGCTTCTGGGGCGAAAGACTGAGCCGCCCGCCGCGCGGCTTCGACCCGGAGCACGAGCTGATCGAGGACCTCAAGCGCAAGGACTTCGCCGCCGGCGAGAACTTCGACGACGCCTTCGCCTGCTCGTCCGAGCTGCTGCCATGGGCGGTCGAGAGCTTCCAGCGCGTCGCGCCGATGATCGACTACCTGTGCGCCGCGCAGGAGCTGGAGTTCTAGTTCTGGCGAAGGCCGTAGGGTGGGCTTCAGCCCACCATGCGAGATGGAGCCGGTGGGCTGAAGCCCACCCTACACAGTGGGCGCCCGCTGGCGCCGGAGCAGCACGGCCGCCACGGCCATCCCGAGCAGCG
>NZ_JBCNYA010000055.1:0-9877 GCF_049727805.1 Frateuria sp. YIM B11624 | reverse complement strand
CACCCTACGAAAAAGGCCCGCGGTGCGGGCCTTTTTTCTTGCCGTACGATGGCGCGCAACGTGGCACCGTAGGGTGGGCTTCAGCCCACCGCGCCGCTGCGATGCAGTCGGAAAGTGCCGGCCCTTCTCAGGCCTTGCCGTGGAACAGCTCGCGGCCGATCAGCATGCGCCGGATCTCGTTGGTGCCCGCGCCGATCTCATAGAGCTTCGCATCACGCAGCAGCCGTCCTGCCGGGAACTCGTTGATGTAGCCGTTGCCGCCCAGCGCCTGGATCGCCTCCAGCGCCACCTGCACGGCGTTGGTCGATGCATTTAGCAGGCATGCCGCCGGATCGATGCGCGACTTGATGCCCGCGTCGAACTGCTGCGCCACCAGATAGGCGAAGCCGCGCGAGGACTGCAGCGCCGTGTACATGTCGGCCACCTTCGCCTGCATCATGCCGAAGGTGCCGATCGGTGCGTTGAACTGCTTGCGTTCGCGCACATAGGGCAGGGTGAGGTCCAGCGCCGCTTGCATCAGTCCGAGCGGCCCGCCGGAGAGCACCAGGCGTTCGGTGTCCAGGCCGCTCATCAGCACGCGCACGCCTTCGTTGACCTCGCCGACGATGTTCTCCGCCGGGATCTCGCAATTGTCGAACACCAGCTCGCAGGTGTTGGAGCCGCGCATGCCGAGCTTGTCCAGCTTCTGCGCGGTGGAGAAACCCTTCATGCCCTTCTCGACGATGAAGGCGGTCATGCAGCGGCTGCCGGCCGCGCGCGGCGCGGTGCGCATGTAGACCAGCAATACGTCGGCATCCGGGCCGTTGGTAATCCACATCTTCGAGCCGTTGGCGACCCATACGTCGCCCTTGAGTTCGGCCTTGCAGCTCATCGAGCCGACGACGTCGGAGCCGGCGCCGGGCTCGCTCATCGCCAGTGCGCCCACGTACTCGCCCGAACACAGCTTGGGGATGTACTTGCGGCGCTGTTCCTCGTTGCCGTTGTGGAAGATGTTCTGCACGCAGAGGTTGGAGTGCGCGCCGTAGGACAGGCCCACCGAACCGGAGGCGCGGGAGATCTCCTCCATCGCCACCATGTGCGCCAGGAAGCCCATGCCGGTGCCGCCGTATTCGGTCGGGATGGTCATGCCGAGCAGGCCCATCTCGCCGAACTTCAACCACAGGTCTTCCGGAAAGGCGTTCTCGCGGTCGATGCGGTCGGCGCGCGGGGCGATCTCCTTCTCCGCGAAGGCGTGCACGCTCTCGCGCAACAGGTCGATGTCTTCTCCGAGCGGGAACGGGCGCATCCGTGGAACTCCTTGGGGTCTGGTCGGGGATTTTAGCGCGGTATGTCGTAGGGCTTCGGCAAGATCGCCCCCATTCGCCCTCCGGGCACATTCCCCCGTGAACGGGGGAAGGATCAAGTTGCGATACGCCCGCCCAAGTGAGCCTTCCCCCGTTCACGGGGGAAGGTGCCGTCAGGCGGATGGGGGAGGGCCTTGCCCGGACCCCGCCCAACAAAAAGGCCGCCAACCGGCGGCCTCTTCGTCAAAGCGAGAGCATCACTGCCCGCGCATGCGCCCCTGGAAGCGCGTGCCGCCATTGCCCATGTGCGGCAGCTTGATCTTGCCGATCGCCTCGATGCGCTCCTCGGCCAGACGGTCGGCCGCCTTGTAGGTCGGCACGCCCTGCGTCTTGGAGATCTCGAAGATGCGGCCCAGGTTGTAGTAGATCGTGCGCATCATGCGCATCGCGCGCTCGCGGTTGTAGCCGTCGATCTCCAGCGACACGTTCATCACGCCGCCGGCATTGACCGCGTAGTCCGGCGCGTACAGCACGCCGCGCTTGTTCAGCTCGTCGCCGATCGCGTCGGTGGCGAGCTGGTTGTTGGCCGCACCGCAGATGATCTTGGCCTTGATGCGGTCGATGGTCTGCTCGTTGACCGTGCCGCCCAGCGCGCACGGCGAGTACACGTCGGCGTCGACGTCGTAGATCTCGTCCAGGCCTACCGCCTCGCAACCCAGCTCGTCCACGCAGCGCTGCACCGCATCCTTGTTGATGTCGGTGACGAACACCTTGGCGCCCTGCTCGCGCAGCAGCTTGATGAATTCCGAACCCACGTGGCCCGCGCCCTGCACGGCGTAGCTGTACTTGCCCACGTCCTCGTTGCCGTGCTTGAAGTTCAGCGCGGCCATCAGGCCCTGCAGCGTGCCGAAGGCGGTGAACGGCGAGGGATCGCCCGAGCCGCCGTGCACCTGGTGCACGCCGGTGACGTATTCGGTTTCGCGGAACACGTATTCCATATCGTTGACGTCGATGCCGACGTCTTCGGCGGTGATGTAGCGCCCGCCCAGCGAATTGACGAAACGCCCGAACGCGCGGAACAGCGCCTCGGACTTGTCCTTGGAGGGATCGCCAATGATCACCGCCTTGCCGCCGCCCAGGTTCAGGCCGGCCACGGCGTTCTTGTAGGTCATGCCGCGCGACAGGCGCAGCACGTCGTTGACCGCATCCTGCTCGGTCTTGTACGGCCACATGCGCAGGCCGCCGAGCGCCGGGCCCAGCACCGTGTTGTGGATCGCGATGATGGCCTTCAGGCCGGCGTCCTGGTTGTGGCAGAAGACGACTTCTTCGTGACCCGTCTTGGCGATGGTTTCAAAGATCATTGGAACGATGACTCCACGAGTTTGGCGGATGCCACGGGGGCTGGCATCCCGCAGAAAGGGTGGCGGGCCGATCCAGTGCGGACCGCCGAAAGCGGCAGAAACGCTTGAAAGTCAAAGCCCCGGCGGATGGCCGGGGCGGTGAATTTAGTCAGCTAGTTTAATACGTCGGCGTGACGGCCGTTTCTGCGGCGCAGCAAGCCGGGCGTGCGGGACGCCCGGTGGCGGGCCTCAGCGCCCCCAGTAGCCGCGGTGGAAGCGCCAGTCGCGGCCCTCGTGGACCCAGCGCGCCGGGCGGTAGTGGTAGCCCGGGCGGGCGCGCACCCAGTAGCCGTCGACCCACACGTGGCGGTGGCCGCGCGGGCTCCAGCGCCAGTAGCCCGGCGCCCACACGTAGCCCGGACGCGGCCGCACGTGGACCACGCGCACCGGCGGAGGCGGCACGCCGACGACCACGCCCACCGACACGTGGGTGCGGGCCTGCGAGGCCGGTGCATAGGCGACGGCGCCCAGCGCCAAGCCAAGGCCGGCCAGCAGGGCGAGGGGACGGGTGATGGCAGTCATCGGTTTCTCCGGTGGCGCCGCGAGCGGCGGCGTGCAGACCGGAAAACGGCGCGGCCGGGCGGGTGTTGACGCATCGGCTGCGCCCATTCAGCCAGCAGCACGCCTCCCCACCGAGCCTTCACCCGCGAACGCGGGGGAAGGTGCCGACAGGCGGATGGGGGCGCACTTCGGCGCGAAGTTCGGGGGAGGGTTTCCCGAAGGTCTCCCCCCATCCGCCCTTCGGGCACCTTCCCCCGCCGGGCGGGGGAAGGATCGGGGCCGCTCAGCCTTCCAGTCCGCCGTTCATGACCGCCTACAGCTTGCAGTTGGGCGAATGCCCGCCGGCCCGCGCCTGCTGGTACGCCGGCATCAGTTGCTGCGCCTGCTGGCCCAGCACCTGCGCGCGCTTGTCCGGCGCCGGGTGGGTGGACAGGAACGCCGGCGTGCCGCCGCTGCCCTGCTTTTCCATCTTGTCCCACAGCGTGACCGCGGCGCGCGGGTCGAAGCCGGCCTTGGCCATGTAGCGCTGGCCGAGCGTGTCCGCTTCGGATTCCTGCGTGCGCGAGAACGGCAGCAGGATGCCGACCTGCGCGCCGGCGCCGAGCAGCGCGGCGACGTTGCCCGCATCGCTGCCGCGGGTGCCGGCGTAGATCGATCCGGCAGCCACCGCCGCCTGCGTGGCCATGTTGTCCGACACGCGCTCGGCGCCATGGCGCGCGACCACGTGCGAGAGCTCGTGCCCCAGCACCACGGCGAGCTGGTCCTGGTTGGTGGCGATCTTGAACATGCCCTGGTTCACGCCGATGCGCCCGCCGGGCAGGGCGAAGGCGTTGGCGGTCTTGTCGTCGATGATCTGCACTTCCCACTGCTGCGTGTTCCACGGCGGCGGCAGCACCGCGACCAGCGCGTTGGCCACGCAGGTGGCGTAGGCGCGCTCCTTCGGCGCGTTGGCGAACTTGCCCTGCTTGCGCATGTCGTTGAACGAGGCCAGGCCCATCTGGCTCATCTGCGCGTCGGACACCATCATCAATTGCGAGCGCCCGGTAGGCGAGGTGGCGCAGCCGGCGAGCAGGGCGGAAATGGCCGCGGCGATCAGCAGGCGGGATTTCATGGACGTTCCTCCGTGACGGGCAGCGCCCAAGCATAGCCGCGGCGTCCGGCGAGATTGGATGAACGTCACCCTGGAAAAGTACGAACGGTCGTGCTATTTTTGACGCATGACCACTGCGACCGCTACCGCCAAAGGCCCAACCACTCGCGAGCTGATCCTCGACCACGCCTACGAGCTGGCCCGCACCAGCGGGCTGGAAGGCCTCTCGATCGGCACGCTGGCCACCGATGTAGGCATGTCCAAGAGCGGCGTGTTCGCGCACTTCGGCTCGCGCGAAGACCTGCAACTGGCCGTGCTGGACGCGGCCGCGCGGCGCTTCATGGCGAACGTGCTGGTGCCGGCGCTGTCCGCGCCGCGTGGTCTGCCGCGCCTGCGTGCGATCGTCGAGCAGTGGTGCGAGTGGGGCCGCGTGCACCAGAGCGGCTGCGTGCTGCTCACCGCGGCCGGCGAATACGACGGCCGCGACGGCGCGCTGCACGACGCCGTGGTCGCACAGCAGGGCGGCTGGCGCGGTGAACTGGAAAAGGCGATCGCCCAGGCCGTCGCCGCGGGCCACCTGCGCGGCGACACCGACACCGCCCAACTCGCCTTCGAGATCTACGCGCTGATGCTCGGCCTGCACCACGACGCCGGCCTGTTCGGCTTCGAGCAGGCCAGCCGTCGCACCCATGCCGCCTTCGAGCGCCTGTGGCGCAGCTGGCAATCGTAGAGGAACCGACCATGTCCACCGTGATGCGTCGCCCCGGGTTGGCCGCCCGCTTCAAGCTCGCCACCGTACGCACCAGCTTCGCCCTCGGCGGCCGGCTGGCGCCGCGGCGCACCGCCGACCGCGCGGCGCGGCTGTTCGCCACGCCGTTCGCCAGCAGCCGCGCCCGCGCGCGCGCCGCCACGCCCGACGAAGCGATGCGCCGCGAAACGCTGGCGATCAACGGCGAGGCGATCGCCACCTACGTGTGGGGCGACCCGACCACGCAGCCTTACGTGCTGCTGGTGCACGGCTGGTCCAGCTTCGGCCTGCGCTTCCTGCCGTGGGTCGGGCGCCTGTGCGCGCTGGGCTATGCGGTGGTGAGCTTCGACCAGCCCGGCCACGGCCTCAGCAGCGGGCAGTACTGCACGCTGCCGGAATTCGCCGACACCGTGCGCGCCGTCGGCCGCCACTACGGCGACGCCGAGCTGGCCATCGCCCATTCGCTCGGCGGCGCCGCGGCCGCGCTGGCGCAGGGCGAAGCGTGGCGTGCGCGCAAGCTGGTATTGATCGCGCCCGCCGCCGACATGCATGCCGCGGCCACCCGCTATTTCCGCTTCGTGCGCCTGGGCGAGCACCTGCGCCGCCCGTTCTATGCCTGGCTGGTCAGGCGCACCGGCGTCACCGTGGACGAGTTGCAGATGCACCGTCACGTCACCGCGCTCGGCCAGCCCGGCCTGATCGTGCACGACCTCGACGACGCCGACGTGCCCTGGGACGAGGGCGAGCGCTACGCCCGCCACTGGCCCGGCGCGCGCCTGCTCACCACGCAGGGCCTGGGCCACCACCGCGTGCTCGACGCGCCGGAAGTGGTCGAGGCCGTGCTGGCCTTCGCGCGAGGCGAAAGCGTCGGCGAACGCGTGGTGGCCTCGGCCAACCTGCCTTATGGCCTGGCCTGAACGGGTCCCGTTGCTGAACGCCTTCACGGTTCTTTAGTCGCATTTCACCCGCTCCGGCGCAGAGTCGATGAGCGCGCCCGCCAGCGGGCGGCGCGTGATCGATTTGCCGAAGGAGAAGACCCATGAAGACCGGACGTTTCCTGACCCTCGGGGGCAGTGCGATCGCCATCACCCTCCTTGCCGTGGCCACGGCGGGCACCGCATCGGCGCAGCAGGCCACCACGGCGGGCTCCGACACCGGCGCGACGTTCCAGAGCCTGGACAAGAACCAGGACGGGCGCCTCACCCGCTCCGAGATCCCGTCGGACATGCCGCTATTGCGTACCCGCATGTCCACCTACGACACCAACCAGGACGGCATGCTCGACGCGCGGGAGTTCGCCACGGCCCAGGCTGCGCTGCATGGCCACGGCCAGGCCGGTGGTGGGGATAACGCGCCACCGCCGCAGCATTCGGGCGGCTGAACCCAGACCTCCGGCGTATCGCCGGCGGCCTTACAGGCAGCGCGCCAACCGGCGAATGCCTTCCTCGATGGCGCGCGCGTCCACGCCGCCGTAACCGAGGATCAAGCCGTTCCGTTGCGCCGGTCCGCGGTAGCACTGCGACAGCGGCCTGACCGACACGCCGGCCTTCGCGGCGCGACGTGAGAGCGCGAGGTCGTCGACGTCGTCCGGCAACAGGGCGGCCAACTGCATGCCCGCCTCCGCGCCGACGACCTGCAACCTGCCCGGCAGGTGCCGCCCGATCGCGTCGAGCAGCGCCGCGCGCCGCGCGGCATAGAGCGTGCGCATGCGCCGGATGTGCCGCGCGAAATGTCCTTCGCGGATGAAGTCGGTCATCGCCCGCTGCGGCAGCATCGGCGAGCAGGTGTCCAGCGCATCGCGCCCCGCGCGGAACGCCGGCACCAGGTCGCTCGGCACCACCAGCCAGCCCAGCCGCAGGGCAGGGAACATCACCTTGCTGAAGGTGCCCACGTAGATCACCCGCCCATCGGCATCCAGCCCCTGCAGCGACGGCACCGGCTTGCCGCCGAAGCGGTACTCGCTGTCGTAATCGTCCTCGACGATCCAGCGGCCCTCGCGCGCCGCCCACTGCAGCAACTGCATGCGCCGCGAAGCGCTCATCGTCACGCCGAGCGGGAACTGGTGCGAGGGCGTGAGGTAGACCATCCGCGCGTCCGGGCCGCGGCGGATGCCTTCGGCCACGTCCAGCCCGTCCTCGTCCACCGGCACCAGCACCGCCTTCGCGCCGACCGCCGCCAGCGCCTGGTGCGCGCCGGGATAGCCCGGCTCCTCCATCCACGCGCTGTCGCCGGTGTCGAGCAGCACGTGGGTGCACACCTGCACGCCGTGCTGCGCGCCGGTGGTGATCATCACCTGCGAGGCATCGGCACGCACCGCGCGCACGGTGCGCAGGTAATCGGCGACCGCCTCGCGCAACGGCAGGTAGCCGAGCGGATCGCCGTAGACCAATGATTCGGTGTCCACGCGGCGCGCGTGCCGGCTGAGCAGGCGCGCCCACGCCTCGTGCGGGAAGGCATCCAGCGCCGGCAGTCCCACGCGGAAGGCGCCCTGGCTTTCGAGCCAGGTCTGCTCCGGACCCGCCATCGCCTGTGCGCGCGCCGCGACCCGGCGGGCGGGTGAAGCCAGCGCCGGCGTCGAGATGCAGCGACGGCGCCGCGGCTTCTCCGGCGCACCCAGCGGGATAGTTCCGGCCACGCAGGTGCCGGCACCGGTGAACGTTTCCAAGTAGCCCTCGGCGTGCAACTGCTCGTAGGCGCTGAGCACTGGCAGGCGCGAGACCTTCAGCTCGCCGGCCAGCGCCCGCGTGGACGGAACGCGCTGGCCCGGCTGCAGTTGCCCATCTACGATGGCGCGCCGGAACCATTCCGAGAGTTGCCGGTAGATCGGCACATCGCCGCCCGGGTCGAGCGCGATCGGCGGCAACAGGCTGGCGGACACGCGTTTCATGCGCGGCTCCCGAGTGGTCATGCGGGATCATAGCGAAGTGGCTATTCGCGCGAGCCACTGTGGCGCCTAAGGTGCGTGTTTCCTAGGCACGGTGGAGGCGGCGTGGGCATCGAACGGCAAGCGGCGAAGCGGCGCAGGTTATGCATCCTCGGCGGCGTCCTCATCTGGCTCGCGGCCGGTACAGCGTTCGCCCAGGACGCCGCGCGCCAGTCGCGCGACGATGCGTGGTGGACCGGGCCGATGCTGGCCAACTCGGCCGAAACGCTGCCGCGCGGCCACATGCTCATCGAGCCCTACGTCTACGATGTACAGACCCGCGGCAACGACGGCTTCGGCTCGCGCGCCTACGTGCTCTACGGCCTCACCGACGACCTCACCGTCGGCGCCATCCCGATCATCGGCTACAACGGCCTGCACCACGGCCCGAACAGTTCCGGCATCGGCGGGGGCGACCAGATCCTGCAGGCGCAATACCGCCTCACGCGATTCCACGAAGGAAGCTGGTTCCCCACGCTCGCGATCATGCTGCAGCAGGCCGTACCCACTGGCCGCTACAAGCGCCTGGAGCGGACGGCCGACGGCATGGGCGGCGGCGCCTGGGCGACCACGCTGGGGCTCAACGCGCAGAGCTATTTCTGGATGCCCAACGGCCGCATCCTGCGCGTGCGCTTCAACGCCACCTGGACCTTCGCCCGCCACGCCGACCTCGATGGCGTGAGCAGCTACGGCACCGGCCCCGACTTCCACGGTCGCGCCACGCCGGGCGATGCGTTCTACGTCGCCGGCGCGTTCGAATACAGCCTCACCCGCCGCTGGGTGCTCGCGCTCGATCTCACCTACAGCCGCAGCGACGCCACCCGCGTGGCCGGCTATGACGACCCGCTCGGCCTGCCGGCGACACCCGTGCGCGCGAGTTCCGGCCGCAGCGAGGCGTTCGGCTTCGCGCCCGCGGTGGAGTACAACTTCAACGCGAACGTCGGCGTGCTGCTCGGCGTGCGCGTGATCCCCGGTGGCCACAACGTCACCCGTTCGGTCACGCCGGCCATCGCCGTCAACATCGTCCACTGAGCGAGGAACCGTTGCCATGAAACGCCCACTGCTCGCCGCTGCGCTGCTCGCGCTCGCCGCCGCTGCCAGCGCGAAGACCTCCGGAAATTCCATCGCCGCCGCCATCGCCGACCCCGCGCGCCCGGCCACCGACAAGGCGCAGGACGCCGACCGCAAGCCCGCCGAGGTGCTCGCCTTCGCCGGCATCCACCGCGGCGATGTCGTCGTCGACCTGATGCCCGGCGCCGGCTACTACACGCGCCTGTTCAGCCGACTGGTCGGCCCCACCGGCAAGGTGTACGCGCTGGACCCGTCCGAAATGGCCACGGTGGCGTCCAAGTCGCTCGCGACGCTGAAAGCCTTCGCCGGCAAGGGCGAGTACGCCAACGTCGTGGTGCTGGTGCAGCCGCTGGACGCGCTCGAGCTGCCGCAACCGGCCGACGCCGTGTGGACCTCGCAGAACTACCACGACCTGCACGACCCGTTCATGGGTTCGCCCGACGTGGGCAAGCTCGACCAGCACCTGCGGGCCCTGCTCAAGCCCGGCGGCACTTTCCTGGTGCTCGACCACACCGCCGCCCCCGGCACCGGCTTCGCGCACACCAACGACCTGCACCGCGTCGACCCCGCCGCGGTGAAGAAGGAAGTCGCCGGCGCCGGCTTCCAGTTCGTCGCCGCCAGCGACGCGCTGCGCAACCCAGCCGACGACCACACCGCCGCCGTCTTCGACCCGAAGATCAAGGGCCACACCGACAAGTTCCTGCTCAAGTTCCGCAAGCCGAAGTGAGACACGCACGTCCGCCTTTGCTCCCTCTCCCCGTCGGGGAGAGGGCTGGGGTGAGGGGCCAAGGCTTGCGGGCAAACCCAGCCGAAGCATGTCGCTTCGCTCCCTCTCCCCGTCGGGGAGAGGGCTGGGGTGAG
>NZ_JBCNYA010000054.1:0-11747 GCF_049727805.1 Frateuria sp. YIM B11624 | reverse complement strand
GTCAAACACACGGCATGCCTCCCTCGCCTCAACTCCCGAGCGCCCGAAGGTAAAGCGGCGGCAGCTCCTCTATGAGCAGGCGCGTACCCATCAAGGCGAGGCGGCACCTAGCTCTTATCTCACCCCGTGCTGAGCAGGCCGTTTCTTTTGGTTACTTTTCTTTGGGCCAGCAAAGAAAAGTGACCCGAGCGCCGTCAGGCGATCGGAAGCCCGCGGCAGGCGAGCCAAGTCGCGGAGACGCTGCGCAAGAGCGACAGACAAAGCAAACCTCCCCGCGAGCCCCCGCCCCTCACCCCAACCCTCTCCCCGGAGGGGAGAGGGAGCCAAGGCGCGTTCCTCGCGGGTGGTATTCTTGTGCATTGCCGCAGCAAGCGCGGCGCGACCCCCAAGTCCGACATCTATGAGCGATTCCGTCCCCCAGCAGCCGCGCGCGACCGGCCCGGCACAGCGCCGCCCGAGCGTGGGCGTGCGCGTGGGAAAAGTGATGGTGGGCGGCGGCGCACCCATCGTGGTGCAGTCGATGACCAACACCGACACCGAAGACCCGGCCAGCACCGCAAAGCAGATCGCCGAACTGGCCCGCGCCGGCTCCGAGATCGTGCGCATCACGGTGAACACTCCGGCCGCGGCGGCAGCGGTGCCGCGCATCGCCGAGCGCCTGGCGATGATGGGCGTGGACGTGCCGATCGTGGGCGACTTCCACTACAACGGCCATCAATTGCTCGAAGCCGAGCCCGCCTGCGCCGAAGTGCTGGCCAAGTACCGTATCAACCCCGGCAACGTCGGCTTTGGCAAGAAGAAGGACAGCCAGTTCGCCGCGATCATCGAGAAGGCCATCCAGTACGGCAAGCCGGTGCGCATCGGCGCCAACTGGGGCTCGCTCGACCAGGGCATGGTCGCCACACTGATGGACGAGAACGCGCAGCGCGCGCAGCCGTGGGACGCCGGCGTGGTCGCGCGCGAGGCCCTGATCCGCTCGGCCGTGGACTCGGCCGCACGTGCCGAACAACTGGGCCTGCCGCGTGATCGCATCATTCTTTCGTGCAAGGTCTCCGGCGTGCAGGAGTTGATCGCGGTCTACCGCGACCTGGCCAGCCGCTGCGATTACGCGCTGCACCTGGGCCTGACCGAGGCCGGCATGGGCTCCAAGGGCATCACCGCCTCGGCGGCGGCGCTGGCGGTGCTATTGCAGGAAGGCATCGGCGACACCATCCGCATCTCGCTCACGCCTGAGCCGGGCGCCTCGCGCACGCAGGAGGTGATCGTGGCGCAGGAACTGCTGCAGACCATGGGCCTGCGCGCGTTCACCCCGCTGGTCACCGCCTGCCCGGGCTGCGGGCGCACCACCAGCGAGTTCTTCCAGGAACTGGCCAAGACCGTGCAGACGCACGTGCGCGCCAAGATGCCCGAATGGCGCGTGATGTACGACGGCGTGGAGAACCTCACCCTGGCGGTGATGGGCTGCGTGGTCAACGGACCGGGCGAATCCAAGCACGCGAACATCGGCATTTCGCTGCCCGGCAACGGCGAGGCGCCCTCGGCCCCGGTGTTCATCGACGGCGAGAAGGCGATGACCCTGCGCGGCGACAACATCGCCGGGGAGTTCGTCGACATCCTCGACGACTACGTGGCGCGCAAGTACGCCGCGCGCACCGGTTGAGGCCGGCCCGGCGGCGGTCGGGTCAACGAAGTGTGCGCTGGTTCACGTGTTTCACGTCTGCTTATTCAGGCGCGTGACAGTCTGTCGACAGTGGCCTGGGGCCGCGGAAGAATGGCTCCCCCGCCGTTTCGGCCAGGAGTGAAGGTTTGTCCAGCGCGCAGTTCCGCATTGCGTTCCTCTACGTCACGCTGGCGTCCCTGTGGATCTGGCTGTCCGACCATGCGCTCGCGCTGGTGGTGCACAACCGCACGCAGATGATCTGGGCGCAGAGCGCCAAGGGCTGGCTGTTCGTGCTGCTGACCGGCCTGATGCTGTACTGGCTGATCGGCCGCGACCTCAAGCGCCTGGCCGCGATCAACCGGCAACTGGTGCATGGCCACGAGCAGGCGTTGCGCGTGCTGGTTTCTGCGATGGACATCCGCCACAAGGAAACCCGCGACCACTCCGACCGCGTGATGCGCATGGCGATGGGCCTGGCGCGGCTGACCGGCATGCAGGACGACGCGCTGCTGGCGCTCAAGTTCGGCGCGCTGCTGCACGACATCGGCAAGCTGGCGATTCCCGACGCCATCCTGATCAAGCCGGGCAAGCTGGACGAGGCCGAGATGGCGCACATGCGCCGGCATCCGGAAATCGGCCGCGAGCTGATGGAGCAGGTCGACTTCCTGCGCAAGGCGACCGACATCCCCTACGCGCACCACGAGCGCTGGGACGGCACCGGCTATCCGCGCGGGCTGCGCGGCGAGGAGATCCCGCTGGCCGCGCGCATCTTCAGCATCGTCGACGTGTGGGACGCGCTGAGCTTCCCGCGCGTGTACAAGCCGGCGTGGCCGGAGCACGAGGTGCTCGCCTACCTGCGCGATGCCGCCGGCAGCCAGCTCGATCCGCAACTGGTGCAGTTGTTCCTCGACAACTACCACCCGATCAAGGCGCTGGGCCTGGTCGATGCGACCGTGCCGATGGAGAGCGCGCACGCCTGAGGCGTGCCGCGGCTACAGGCAATCGGCCGCCGCCCGTGGCCCGGCCTTGCGCCAGTGCACGGCATCGAACGGCTGCGCCGCCAGCCGCCGCAGCTCGGCCAGGAACGCCTCGCGCGGGATCTCGCGCGCGCCCAGGCCGAGCAGGTGCGGATTGCTGACCTGCGCGTCCAGCAGCGGGAAATCCCACTCGCGCAGCAAGCCGGCCAGCGCCACCAGCGCCAGCTTCGAGCCGCCGCTGCGTGCGCTGAACATCGACTCGCCGCAGAACAACCGCCCCACGCTCACGCCGTAGATCCCGCCGACCAGTTCGCTGCCCTCCCACACTTCCACGCTGTGCGCATGGCCCTGGGTGTGCAGCGAGGCATAGGCGTCGACGATCTCCGGCCCGATCCAGGTGCCTTGCTGGCCCGGCCGCGGCGCGGCGCAGGCGCGCATCACGCGCACGAAGGCCTCGTCGACGGTCACCCGCCAGTCCTTGCCGGCGAGCGAGCGGCGCAGGCTGCGGTTGGCCTTGAGCGTGGCCGTGTCGAACACGCAGCGCGGGTCGGGCGACCACCACAGGATCGGCTCGCCCGGGTTGAACCAAGGGAAGATGCCGCGCTCGTACGCGGCCAGCAGCCGCCGCGGCGAGAGGTCGCCGCCGAAGGCGAGCAGGCCGTTCGGCTCGGCCAGCGCGTGGCGCGGATCGGGAAAGCGCTCGGGCGAGGCCGGATCGAGCAGCGGCAGGCGGATCACCGGCAGGCCCCGGCGTAGGGCGCGTGTTCGTCCAGCTCGGCGGCATAGGCGTCGATGGCATCCGCTTCGTGCACCAGCGCCTCGCGCACCGCCTTGCGGAACTGCGGATGGGCGAGGTAGTGGCGCGAATGCGTGCGCACCGGGACGAAGCCGCGCGCGAGCTTGTGCTCGCCCTGCGCTCCGGGTTCGAAGCGCTGCAGGCCGTGCGCGATCGCGTGCTCGATGCCGCGGTAGTAGCACAGCTCGAAGTGCAGCCCGGGCACCTCGATGCAGGCGCCCCAGTAGCGACCGTAGAGCGTGGTGTCGCTCTGCAGGAACAGCGCCATCGCCTCGATGCGCGCGCCGTCCATCGCACAGGCCACCTGTACCTTGTCGCCCATTCCGCCCAGCGCCTCGAAGAACGCCGGCGTCAGCGCCGCATGGTTGCCCTTGGCGTCGAAAGTCGCCTCGTAGAGCGCATGGATCTGTCGCCAGTCTCCGTTATCCAGGCTGATGCCGCCGCGCATGCGGATGTCCAGGCCTGCGGCTTGCACGTGCGCGCGCTCCTGGCGGATGTTCTTGCGCTTCTTCGGCTTGAGCGTGGCGAGGAAGGCGTCGAAATCGCGGTAGCCGCGGTTGTGCCAGTGGAACTGCACGTCCGAGCGCGTCAGCCAGTGGTTGCCGAACGCTTCCAGTTCCCCGTCGTCGAGAAAATTGGCGTGCGCCGAGGACAACCCCAGGCGCTCGGTTTCCGTGCGGATGGCCTCCGCCAGCGCCTGCCGCAGTTGCGGTGCGCGCGCCCCGTGCCCGGCGAGCAGCCGCGGCCCCGGCACGGGCGAGTAGGGCACGGCGTTGAGCAGCTTGGGATAGTAGGTGCCGCCGGCGCGCTCCCAGGCGCTCGCCCAGCTCCAGTCGAACACGAACTCGCCGTGCGAGTTGCCCTTGAGGTACAGCGGCGCGGCGGCCACCAGGCGATCGCCTTCGTAGAGACCCAGGTGATGCGCCTGCCAGCCCCACTCCGGACGAATGCAGCCGGTGCGCTCCAGTGCATGCAGGAAGGCGTGCGAAACGAACGGGTTGGCGGTCCCTCCCAATGCGTCCCAGGTCGCCGCGGGCAACTCGGCGATGGCAGGGTGGAAGCGGGCGGTGGGCATCGACGGTGCAGGCGGGCTTGGCGAAAGACGCAAGCGCCAAGACTAGCGAACTTGCGCGCCCAGGCCCAAGCGCGCAACGGCGCGAAAGATCATTTGACGGCGCCATGTTGCACCGCGCCATAATGCCAGCTCCTCAACTTTGGACGCGCAACGTGGGCAGGGTCTGGAACTTCAGTGCGGGGCCGGCGGCGTTGCCGCAGGCGGTGCTCGAGCAGGCGCAGCGCGAACTGCTGGACTGGGACGGCAGCGGCGCCTCGGTGATGGAGCAGTCGCACCGCGGCAAGCGCTTCATCGCCATGGCCGAGCAGGCCGAGGCGGACCTGCGCGAGCTGCTCGACGTGCCGGACGACTACGCGGTGCTGTTCCTGCAGGGCGGCGCCACCCAGCACTTCGCGCAGATCCCGATGAACCTGGCCGGCCCCGACGATTCGGCCGACTACGTCCTGAGCGGCCACTGGAGCGAGAAGGCCGCCGGCGAGGCCGCGCCCTACCTGCGCGTGAACATCGCTGCCAGCAGCAAGGCCGACGGCTACCTGCACCTGCCACCACGCCGGGACTGGGCGCTGGACCCGCGCGTCGCCTACGTGCACTACACGCCCAACGAGACCATCCACGGCGTCGAGTTCCACGACGTGCCGGACACGGGCGAGGTGCCGCTGGTGGCCGACATGTCCTCCAACATCCTGTCCGGTCCGCTGGACGTGCGCCGCTTCGGCCTGATCTACGCCGGCGCGCAGAAGAACATCGGTCCGTCCGGGCTGGTGCTGATGATCGTGCGCCGCGACCTGCTGGCGCGGCAGGGTCGGCCGATGGCAAAGATCTTCCGCTACGCCGAACACGCCGCGGCCGGCTCGATGCTCAACACGCCCAACACCTTCGGCTGGTACCTGGCCGGGCTCACCTTCCAATGGCTCAAGGGGCAGGGCGGGCTGGCCGCGATCGGCGAGCGCAACCGCGCCAAGGCGGCGCTGCTCTACGGCGCTATCGACGGCTCGGACGGCTTCTACCGCAATCCGGTCGAGCCGGCCTCGCGCTCGCGCATGAACGTACCTTTCACCCTGCGCGACGGCACCCTCGACGCGGCTTTCCTGGCCGAGTCGGAGGCCGCCGGCCTGCTCGCGCTGAAGGGCCACAAGGCGCTCGGCGGCATGCGGGCGTCGCTGTACAACGCCGTACCGCTGGAGGCGGTCGAGGCGCTGGTCGCCTTCATGCACGACTTCGCACGTCGCCACGGCTGAGCGTTACCTGTTACCGTTTGGACTTCTATACCGCTGGACACCCGAATGACCGACCCTAAGGAATCGCTGGGCAAGGTGCGCGAGCGCATCGACAGCATCGACCGCCAGATCCAGGAGCTGATCTCCGAGCGCGCCAACTGGGCGCAGGAGGTCGCGCGGGTCAAGGGAGAGGGCCTGTCGGCGATCGACTACTACCGGCCCGAGCGCGAGGCGCACGTGCTGCGCATGGTGGTCGACCGCAACAAGGGGCCGCTCTCCGACGGGGAGATGGTGCGGCTGTTCCGCGAGATCATGTCCTCGTGCCTGGCGCAGGAGGATCCGCTCAAGGTCGGTTTTCTCGGCCCCGAGGGCACCTTCAGCGAGCAGGCGGTGCGCAAGCACTTCGGCCATGCCGCCTACGGCCTGCCGCTGGGCAGCATCGAGGAGGTGTTCCAGGAAGTCGCCGCCGGGCATGCCGACTTCGGCGTGGTGCCGGTGGAGAACTCGGGGCAGGGCATGATCCAGGTGACGCTGGACATGTTCCTCACCTCCGAGGCGCGCGTGTGCGGCGAGATCGAGCTGCGCGTGCACCAGTGCCTGCTGTCCAAGGCCGGCACGCTTGGCGATATCCGGCGCGTGTTCGCGCATGCGCAGTCGCTGCAGCAGTGCAAGACCTGGCTGCGCATCAACCTGCCCGACGTCGAGTGCGTGGCGGTGAGCAGCAACGCCGAGGCGGCGCGCCTGGCGCGGCACGCCGACGATGCCGCCGCGATCGCCGGGCGCACCGCCGGCAAGGTCTACGGCCTCAAGCCGCTCGCCGAAGGCATCGAGGACCGCGCCGACAACACCACGCGTTTCCTGGTGATCGGCCGCTCGCTGTTTCCGCCCTCGGGCAACGACCGCACTTCGCTGCTGATCACCGTCAACGACAAGCCCGGCGCGCTGTACGACGTGCTGAGCCCGTTCGCCAAACACAACGTGAGCATGAACCGCATCGAGTCGCGGCCGGCACACACCGGCAAGTGGCAGTACGCGTTCTTCATCGACGTCTCCGGGCACATCGACGACGCGCCGTTGCAGGCCGCGCTCGCGGACATGGGCCCGGTCGCCACGCAGGTGCGCGTGCTCGGCTCCTATCCGGTGGCCTTGCCGTGAGCGGCGCTTCCGACGCCGCCGGACGGCTGGACTGGATCAGCCGCCCGGCCGGCCCGCTGCGCGGCACGCTCACGGTGCCGGGCGACAAGTCCGTCTCGCACCGTGCCCTGATGCTTGCGGCGCTGGCCGAGGGCGACTCGCGCATCAGCGGCTTCCTGGAAGGCGAGGACACCCGGGCCACCGCGGCGGTGTTCGCGCAACTGGGCGTGTCGATCGAGACGCCCGCGCCGGGCGAGCGCCTGGTGCATGGCGTGGGCCTGCACGGCCTGCGCCGCGCCGACCGGCCGCTGGATTGCGGCAACGCAGGCACCGGCATGCGGCTGCTGGCCGGCCTGCTGGCAGGTCAGGCGTTCGACTCGACGCTGGTGGGCGACGAATCGCTCTCGCGCCGGCCGATGCGCCGCGTCACCGAACCGCTGGCCCGGATGGGTGCGCGCATCGACACCCGCGAGGGCCTGCCGCCGCTGCAGATCCACGGCGGCCAGCGCCTGCGCGGCATCCGCTACGAACTGCCGGTGGCCAGCGCGCAGGTGAAGTCCGCGCTGCTCTTGGCCGGCCTGTACGCCGAGGGCGACACCGAGATCCTCGAACCGCATCCGACCCGCGACTACACCGAACGCATGCTGGTCGCGTTCGGCTGGCCGGTCGAGTTCGCGCCCGGCCGCGCCCGCCTCGGCGGCGGCCATGCACTGCGCGCCACCGACGTGCAGGTGCCGGCGGATTTCTCCTCGGCGGCGTTCTTCCTGGTCGCCGCCAGCCTGGTGCCCGGTTCGGACCTGCTGCTGCGCGCGGTCGGCCTCAACCCCCGCCGCACCGGCCTGCTGCAGGCGCTGCGCCTGATGGGCGCCGACATCGAGGTGCTCGACGAGCGCCACAGCGGCGGCGAACCGGTGGCCGACCTGCGCGTGCGCCACGCGCCGCTGCATGGCATCGAGCTGCCCGAGGCGCTGGTGCCGGACATGATCGATGAGTTCCCGGCGTTGTTCGTGGCCGCCGCGGCCGCGCATGGCACCACTGTCATCCGCGGGGCGGCCGAACTGCGCGTAAAGGAATCCGATCGCATTGCCAGCATGGCCGCCGGTCTGCGCGCGCTGGGCATCCAGGTGGAGGAAACGCCCGACGGTGCCGCCATTGCCGGCGGTACCCTGGACTCCGGCACGGTGGAAGGGCACGGCGATCATCGGGTGGCCATGAGCTTCGCGGTCGCCGGCCTGCTCGCGCGTGGCGGGGTGCGTATCCAGGACTGCAGCAACGTGGCCACCTCCTTCCCCGGTTTCATGGAACTGGCCAACGGCTGCGGCTTCGCGCTGGCGCGCGCGTAACGGCGTCCGGGGAAGACATCCATCCGGTCGCGGCCTGATCGCCTGCCGCCGCTCGCCGTCCAGGTGCTAGGCTCGCCGCTTTCCCCGTTGCCTCGAGCCATGTCCGACGTCCCGCCCTTCATCGTCGCCATCCCCGCCCGCTACGGCTCCACCCGCCTGCCGGCTAAGCCGCTGCGCACGCTCGGCGGCGTGCCGATGGTCGTGCGCGTGGCGCAACGCGCACTGCAGGCCGGCGCGTCCCAGGTCGTGGTGGCGGTGGACGACGACCGCGTCGCCGAGGCGCTGGCCGGGCAGGGCGTCGACGTCTGCATGACCCGCGCCGACCACGCCTCCGGCAGCGACCGCCTGGCCGAAGTGGCCGCCCATTACGGCTGGGCGGATGACGCCATCGTGGTGAACCTGCAGGGCGACGAACCCTTCGCGCCGGCGGCCGGCATCCGCGAAGTAGCCCGCGCGCTGGCCGAGGACGACGCGCCGATGGCGACGCTGGCCACGCCGATTACCGACGCGCACGAGCTGTTCGATCCCAACGTGGTCAAGCTGGTGCGTAGCGTCGACGGACGCGCGCTGTACTTCAGCCGCGCGCCGCTGCCCTGGGCGCGCGATGCGTTCGCCGCCGACCGCGACACGCTTCCCGCAGGCGTGCCGTTCCTGCGCCACATCGGCATCTACGCCTACCGCGCGGGCTTCCTCGGCCGCTACACCGGCCTGACGCGCACGCCGCTGGAGCAGGCGGAATCGCTCGAACAACTGCGCGTGCTCGAGCACGGTTTCCCGATCGCCGTGCGGCTGACCCCCGAGCCGTTCCCGCCCGGCATCGATACCGAAGCCGACGTGGAGCGCGCGGAGCGCTGGCTCTCGACCCAGCCGTAAACCCTACAACTGCCTGTTCGGCCAACGGTCACGGCGATCCACGCCGGAACGGCTAGAATCACGTCCATGCCCTCGCCCCAGACGCCGCCGTTCGACGGCAAGGCCTTCGTCCAGACCCTGACCACCTCGCCCGGCGTCTACCGCTACTTCGACGCCGACGGCGAGCTGCTGTACGTGGGCAAGGCGGGCAACCTCAAGAAGCGCGTCGGCAGCTACTTCCTCAAGCCGCGGATGGAACCGCGCATCAACGCGATGGTCTCGCAGATCGCGCGCTGCGAGATCACCGTCACGCGCACCGAGGGCGAGGCGCTGCTGCTCGAGTCGCAGCTCATCAAGTCGCTCAAGCCGCGCTACAACATCTTGCTGCGCGACGACAAAAGCTACCCATACATCTACCTCTCCGGCGGCGAGGACTACCCGCGACTGGCCTTCCACCGCGGCGCGAAGAACCTGCCGGGCCGCTTCTTCGGCCCGTACCCGAGCGCCTTCGCCGTGCGCGAAAGCCTCAACCTGATGCAGAAGCTGTTCAAGGTGCGCCAGTGCGAGGACAGCTACTTCCGCAACCGCTCGCGGCCGTGCCTGCAGCACCAGATCGGCCGCTGCACGGCACCTTGCGTGGGGCTGGTCTCGGTGGAGGACTACGGGGCCGACGTGCGCCATGCGCAGATGTTCCTGGAAGGCCGCAGCAGCGCGGTGATCGATGAGCTGGCCGCGTCCATGGAAAAGGCCGCCGTCGAGCTCAACTTCGAACGCGCCGCCGCATTGCGCGACCAGGTCGCCGCGCTGCGCAAGCTGCAGGCGCAGCACCATGTGCAGGGCGCGAGCGCCGACATGGACGTGATCGCCTGCCGCATCGAGGGCGGCATGGCCTGCGTCAGCGTGCTGTTCTTCCGCAACGGCATCAGCCTGGGCACGCGCGACTTCTTCCCGCGCCTGGCGCTGGATGCCGAGCCGGCCGACGTGCTCGCCCAGTTCATCGCCCAGTACTACCTGGAGCGGCCGGTGCCGCGCGAGCTGATCCTGTGCGAGACGATCCCCGACCAGGCGCTGCTGGCGCAGGTGCTGTGCGAGCAGGCCGGCCACACGGTGGAGATCAAGTCCAGCGTGCGCGGCGAACGTGCGCGCTTCCTGCAGATGGCCGAGCGCAATGCGCAGGCCTCGCTGACCTCGCGCCTGGCCAGCCGGCAGACGCTCGGCGCGCGCTTCGACGACCTGCAGAAGCTGCTCGAACTCACCGAGCCGCCGCGCCGCATCGAGTGCTTCGACATCAGCCACACGATGGGCGAGGCGACCGTCGCCTCCTGCGTGGTGTTCGGCCCGGAAGGCGCGGAGAAATCGCACTACCGCCGCTTCAACATCGCCGGCATCACGCCGGGCGACGACTACGCGGCGATGCACCAGGCGCTCACCCGACGCTTCCGCAAGGTGGCGGCAGGCGAGGGCGCCAAGCCCGACGTGCTGCTGATCGACGGCGGCGGCGGGCAGGTGGCGCAGGCGCTCGATGTGCTGGCCGAACTCGGCGTCGAAGGCATCAACGTCGTCGGCGTGGCCAAGGGCCCGGGTCGCCGCGCCGGCGAGGAAACCCTGGTGCTGGCCAACTCCGGGCGCGAGATCCATCCCGGCCCGGCCTCGCCGGCGCTGCACCTGGTCGCGGCCGTGCGCGACGAGGCCCACCGCTTCGCCATCAGCGGCCACCGCAAGCGGCGCGAGAAGGCGCGCGAGCGCAGTGTGCTGGAAGACGTGCCGGGCATCGGCGCGCGCCGCCGCGCGGCGCTGCTCAAGGCCTTCGGTGGCCTGGCCGGCGTGGAGGCGGCAGGCGTGGAGGAACTGGCGTCGATCAAGGGCATCGACCGCGGCCTGGCCGAACGCATTTACGCCACCTTGCACGGATAGCCCGCAATCTCCCGTGCGACACTGACAACCTGCAACCGACGGAAAGGACGATGCGCATCAACCTCCCCACCTGGCTGACCCTGTTCCGTGTGGCGCTGCTGCCGGTGATGGTGGTGGTTTTCTACCTGCCGTTCCGCGGGCACAACTTCACGGCCGCGATCGTGTTCCTGCTGGCCGCCATCACCGACTGGCTGGACGGCTACCTGGCGCGCCGCCTCAACCTGACGTCGGCGTTCGGCGCCTTCCTGGACCCGGTGGCGGACAAGCTGATGGTCGCGGTGACCCTGTTCCTGCTGGTCGAGGCCCACCGCGGCGGCTGGCCGGGCATCCTGATGGCGATCACCGCGGCGATCATCGTCGGCCGCGAGATCAGCATCTCGGCGCTGCGCGAGTGGATGGCCGAGATCGGCATGCGCGCCACGGTCAAGGTCGCCTTCATCGGCAAGCTCAAGACCGTAATGCAGATGGTCGCGCTGGTGGTGCTGATCGTGCAGCACGAGAAGGAAGCCGAGGCGCTGCGGCTGTACCACATCGGCGAAGGGCTGCTGGTGATCGCCGGCGCGCTGACCATCTGGTCGGGCATGCACTACCTGCGCGCGGCGTGGCCGATGCTGCGCGGCGACCCGCCGAAGCAGCCCGGCGCCAACAAGCGCGCAGAGGCTTGACGGGTTCGTTTTCGCCGCTAAAATGCGCGGCTCCGATGCGGGAATAGCTCAGTTGGTAGAGCACGACCTTGCCAAGGTCGGGGTCGCGAGTTCGAGTCTCGTTTCCCGCTCCAG
>NZ_JBCNYA010000053.1:0-12931 GCF_049727805.1 Frateuria sp. YIM B11624 | reverse complement strand
AGCGGACGTCAAAAAGGACGACCGCTTCCTGACGATAAATCTCGCCCGAAAGGGCGGCGTTCGCCCCCTCTCCCCCTCGGGGAGAGGTTTGGGGGGAGGGGTCAAGGCTTGCCTCGGGCAACATCGAAGCACGCCCTGATGTCCCTTCCCCGCGAGTCCCGCCCCTCACCCCAGCCCTCTCCCCGGCGGGGAGAGGGAGCGGGATCGCGTAACCGGCAGACACCTCTTCCAACTGCAACATCGAATCGGGCAACCGCTCCGGCACCGCGAACTGGAAGCGGAACGGTCGCTCCGCGCGCACCGCCTCGGTGCCGGCGAGCTTCTCCAGCCGCTTCATGCGCGACTGCGCCTGCTTGGCCTTGCTGGCCTTGGCCTTGAAGCGGTCGACGAACGATTGCAGATGCGCACGCTCGGCCTGCTCGCGCTCGTGCGCGATCTGCTGCTGGCGCAACTGCTCGGCGCGCAGGCGCTCGAAGGCGCTGTAGTTGCCGGTGTACAGCCGCGCCCTGCCCTCGTGCAGGTGCAGCGTGTGCGAGGTGACCGCATCGAGGAACTCGCGATCATGCGAGATCACCAGCAAGGTGCCCTGGTAGCGGCGCAGCCATTCCTCCAGCCACAGCACGGCGTCGAGGTCCAGGTGGTTGGTCGGCTCGTCCAGCAGCAGCAGGTCGGAAGGCGCCATCAGCGCGCGCGCCAGGTTCAGGCGCACGCGCCAGCCGCCGGAGAACTCCTTCACCGCGCGCTCGTGGGTGTCCGGCGCGAAACCCAGGCCGTGCAGCAGGCGGCCGGCGCGGGCGCGGGCGTCGTAGCCGTGCAGTTCCTCGATGCGGTGGTGGGCGCGGGCCATGGCGTGCGCATCGCCGCGCGCCTGGGCGTCGGCCTCCTCACGCAGCGCAGCGGCGACGTCCTCATCGCCGCCGAGCACGTAGTCGAGCGCGGCGTCTGGCAGCGCGGGCGTCTCCTGCGCAACCGAGGCCAGGCGCAGCCTGGTCGGCATGTCCAGCTCACCGGCATCGGATTCGAGCCGCCCCTGCAGGGTGGCGAACAGACTGGACTTGCCGCAGCCGTTGCGGCCGATCACGCCCAGGCGCCAGCCGCTCTGGATGGTCAGGTCGATATCGGACAGCAGCAGGCGGCTGCCGCGGCGCAGGGCGAAATGGCGGAACGCGATCATCGGGAGGGAAGCGTGGACGGGCGACCCGACATGATAGCCGGGCTGGAATGCCTAGCCCATCTCAGACGTCATGGAACGCCGTGGCGCCCCCGCCGTACATCTGCTACAACGGCGCCGCACAGGACCTTTGCGGAGAGGGGAATCATGGTCAAGTTCACTGGCGGTCTGGCGATGCTCGCCGCGATCGCGTTCGGCGCGCCGATGGCCGCGCACGCGGGCGACAGCCTGCTGATCCACCGCGTGCAGCAGGAACAGGGGATGAACCTGCCCACCCGCGGCATGACCATGGCGCAGGTGGAGAAGCGCTATGGCGCCCCGCAGCGCAAGCTGCAGCCGCGCGGCGGCGACACGCAGAAGCATCCGGTGATCAACCGCTGGGACTACAGCACCTTCATCGTGTACTTCGAGCACGACCACGTGATCCATTCGGTGCTCAACACGCCGGCGGGCAACAACCGCAATCCGGCCGCGGCGCAGTAGCCGACCGCTTCGCGAAAAACAATGGATTCCCGCGGCCGCGGGAATCCATTTTCGTTTCCGCTCATCGCCCGCAGCCGGCGGCTCGTCTACACTCCGCCGTTTTCCAGCCCGACGCGAGCGCCACGATGACCACTTCCGCCGACCTGCGCCTGCCTGCCGAATGGGAACCGCAGGACGGGGTACTGATCGCCTGGCCGCACGAGGGCACCGACTGGGCCGCGCGCCTGGCCGAGGTGGAGACCACGTACACGGCGCTGGCCGCCGCCGTCGTCCGTTTCCAGCCGCTGGTCGTGATCGTTGCCGACGAGGGCGTGCGTGCGGCCGCGGAGCGCGCGCTGCGCGGCGCGGGCGTGGACCTCGAGCGGATCCGCTTCGTCGAGCTCCCGTACGACGACACCTGGCTGCGCGATTCCGGCCCGATCACGCTGGTCTCGGCACAGGGCTTCCAGCTCACCGATTTCCGCTTTACCGGCTGGGGCGGCAAGTTCGGCGCCGAGCAGGACGATGCGCTGGTCGCGGGCCTGGTTGCCGCCGGCGTGTTCGGCCCTGCAGCGCACGAGCGCGTGGACTGGGCGCTGGAAGGCGGCGGCATCGAGAGCGATGGCGGCACCACCGTGCTGACCACCTGGCGCTGCCTGCACCAGCGCCACCCCGAGCAGTCGCGCGAGGCGATGGATGCGATCCTGCGCGAGAGCCTGCATGCCCGGCGCGTGCTGTGGCTGGACCACGGCTACCTCGAGGGTGACGACACCGACGCGCATATCGACACCCTCGCCCGCTTCGCGCCCGGCGAGCGCATCGTGTTCCAGGCCTGCGACGATCCGGACGACCCGCACCACCAGGAACTCGGCCGCATGGCTGGCGAACTGACCGCCCTGCGCACGTCCGAAGGCAAGCCCTACCGCCTCTCGCCGCTGCCCTGGGCGCAGCCGGTCATGGACGAGGGCCGCCGCCTGGCCGCCTCCTACGCCAACTACCTGGTGATCAACGGCGCCGTGCTGGTGCCCGCCTACGGGGACGCAGCCGACGACGAGGCTGCCCGCATCATTGGTGCCGCCTACCCGGGACGCGAGGTGGTGCAGGTGCCCTGCCGCCCGCTGATCTGGCAGAACGGCAGCCTGCACTGCATCACCATGCAATTGCCGGCCGGCCTGCTGGGCTGAACGGGCGCTGCGCAGCAACACTTTGGCGACAACCGCGCCGCCCTGCTCCGCTAAACTGTCTGTCTCGCAGGAACCTCGAGGCAAGAGACAGGCAATGACCGGCAAGACACTCAAGGTGGCGCTGCTGCAGGAAACCCACCGCGGCGGCCGCGACGCGAACCTCGACGCGATCGAAGCGGGCCTTCGCGAAGCTGCCGCGGCCGGCGCGCAGCTGGTGCTGCTGCAGGAGCTGCACAACGGTCCGTATTTCTGCCAGCGCGAGTGCGTCGACGAATTCGAACTGGCCGAGACCATCCCCGGCCCGGGCACCGAACGCATCGGCAAGCTGGCCGCCGAGCTCAAGCTGGTCGTCGTCGCCTCGATCTTCGAGAAGCGCGCCGCCGGCCTCTACCACAACACCGCGGTGGTGTTCGACCGCTCCGCGGCGATCGCCGGCAAGTACCGCAAGATGCACATCCCGGACGATCCGGCGTTCTACGAGAAGTTCTACTTCACGCCAGGCGACATGGGCTTCGAGCCGATCGACACCTCGGTCGGCCGTCTCGGCGTGCTGGTGTGCTGGGACCAGTGGTATCCGGAGGCCGCGCGGCTGATGGCGCTGGCCGGCGCGCAACTGCTGCTCTACCCCACCGCGATCGGCTGGGATCCGAACGACGAGCAGGCCGAAAAGGATCGCCAGCGCGATGCATGGGTCACCGTGCAGCGCGGCCACGCCGTAGCCAACGGCCTGCCACTGCTGGCGTGCAACCGCACCGGCTACGAGGCTGACCCGTCCGGCGTGGGCGCAGGCATCCAGTTCTGGGGCACCAGCTTCGTGGCCGGACCGCAGGGCGAGTTCCTGGCCAAGGCGGGCACCGACGGACGCGAGCTGTTGGTGGTCGACGTGGACCTGGAGCGCAGCGAGCACGTGCGGCGGATCTGGCCGTTCCTGCGCGACCGGCGCATCGACGCCTACGGCGACCTGCTCAAGCGCTATCGGGATTGAAAACGGTGGGCGCAAGCCCACCCTACGGAAACACCTTCCTCCGGACTCCGCATGACCCTTCCCGATTCCGACGTCGCGCCGCCCGACGCCCTGCTCGACCAGCCCCTGGAACGCGTCACCCGCGACGGCGTGGAATACGTGATGCTGGGCACGGCGCACGTCTCGCGCGCCAGCGTGGCGGCGGTCGAGGCGCTGGTGGCCAACGAGACGTTCGACGCCATCGCCGTGGAGCTTTGCCCCAGCCGCGCCGAAGGCATGCGCAATCCCGACGCGTTCAAGCAGATGGACCTGTTCCAGGTGATCCGCCAGGGCAAGGTCGGCATGGTGGCGGCGAGCCTGGTGTTGTCCTCCTTCCAGCAGCGGCTGGCGGCGCAGTACGGCATCCAGCCGGGCGCCGAGATGAAGGCCGCGATGGACGGCGCCGAACGCGCGGACCTTCCCGTATGGCTGATCGACCGCGAGGTCGGCACCACGCTCAAGCGCGCCTGGCGCAGTGTCGGCACGTGGGCGCGCTTCGGCCTGCTGGGTGGATTGATCGCCAGCGTCTTCGAGCGTGAGCAGGTCGACGAGAAGGAGATCGAGAAACTGAAGGAAGGCGACCTGCTGGAAAGCGCCTTCGGCGAATTCGCACAGAGTTCCGCGCCGCTCTACAACAGCCTGATTGGCGAGCGCGACGAATACATGGCCGCGCGCCTGCGCGAGCAGGCCCAGGGCGCGCCGGCCGTGCGCCGCGTGCTGGTGGTGATCGGCGCAGGTCACCTGAAAGGCTTGTGCGCACACCTGCGCCAGCAACAGGAACCGCCGGCCCGGCGCATCGCCGAACTGGCGCAGTTGCCGCCCAAGGCACGCTGGCCCAAGTGGCTGGCGCTGGGCCTGGTGCTGCTGGTGTTCGCGGCGATCGCCTACGCCTTCCACCGCAACCCCTCGCTGGGCGCGCTGGCGCTGCGCAACTGGGTGCTGTTCACCGGCGGCTGCGCCGCGCTCGGCGCACTGGCGGCGGGCGCGCATCCGCTGAGCATCCTGGCGGCCTTTGTCGCCGCGCCGATCAAGCCGTTCCGCCCCGGCATCCCGGCCGGCGGCATCAGCGCGATGGCCGAGGCCTGGATCCGCCGCCCGCGCGTGGCCGACTTCGAGACACTGCGCGACGACATCGCCGACTGGAAGGGCTGGTGGAAGAACCGCGTAGCACGCACGCTGCTCAACTTCATCCTGGTCAGCGTGGGCACGGTGATCGGCGAATACGCGGCCGGCATCCAGATCTTCAAGAGCCTGTTCTGACGCGATTCGCGGCGTGTTCCACGCCGCCGACCGGCACGCCTGAATTCCATCGAGCCCGTGCGTCAAGTTGTCCGTCGCGTGAAGCAGACACTATACTTCCGCGACTTTGCACCCTGACCCCAAGCTTGGGAACGATCTAGATGACTCGACTGCAACTGCTCGGCCTGACCGTGGCCGCAGCCCTTCTGGCCGCCGGCAACGCGCACGCGGCAGGCGACAAGGCCAACGGCCGCAAGCTGGTCTACACCTGCAACGGTTGCCACGGTATCGACGGCTACACCAATGCCTATCCGGACTATCCCGTGCCGAAGATCGCCGGGCAGAACGAGCAGTACATCATCAACGCCCTGCATGGCTACAAGAGCGGCGACCGCACGCACCCGACGATGATGGCGCAGGCGCAGAGCCTGTCCGACCAGGACATCGACGACATCGCCGCCTATCTCTCCAGCCTCGCCAAGTAAGTTTCGAAGGAATTCCGCATGAAGCGTGCGCTTACCCTGCTCTTCCTCGGCGCCGTGCTGGCGTTGTCCTCCACCGCACTGCTGGCCGAAGGCAACGTCGACAACGGCAAGACCAAGGCCGCGGCCTGTTTCGCCTGCCATGGCGCCGACGGCAACGCGGTCGATCCGCAGTACCCGCGCCTGGCCGGCCAGTACAACCTGTACCTGCAGCAGGCGCTGCACGAGTACAAGGACGGCCGCCGCAACAACCCGATCATGAAGGGCTTCGTCGCGACTCTGTCTGACCAGGACATCGAGGACGTCGCCGCCTACTTCTCCAGCCTGCAGACCAAGCTGCACACGCTGGACGGGCACATCCAGGGCGACAAGTAAGTCGCGCTCCGATCAGGTAAAAGCAAAAGGCCCGCACCAGCGGGCCTTTTTCGTTGGCTCCCTCTCCCTCCGGGGAGAGGGTTGAGGTGAGGGGTCAAGGCTGGCGGGGAACGCTCTCAGAGCCACGCTTTGATGCCACAGAGTCGCGAGCCCCGCCCCTCACCCCAGCCCTCTCCCCGGAGGGGAGAGGGAGCAAAAGCCTTGCTTCCCGCAGGCCAACCATCACCCCATCGCCGAGCTGCCGGCCTTCTCCTTGTAGTAAGGATTGCGCCCGCCGCTGTGGTCGGTCGCATCGCGCACCGCGGTGATCTCCGGCACGCGCTCGCGCAGGGTCTTCTCGACGCCGTTCTTGAGCGTCACGTCCACCATGCTGCAGCCGTGGCAACCACCACCGAACTGCAACAGCACGGCGCCATCGGAGGTGACCTCCAGCAGGCTGACGCGGCCGCCATGCGAGGCGATCCGCGGATTGATCTCCGCCTCCAGCACATAGCGCACCCGTTCGATCAGGCCCGCGTCGGCCCCTGGGATCTCGCCCTTGATCCGCGGTGCGCGGATATTGAGCTGGCCGCCGGTCGGGTTGGACTCGTAGTCGATGCTCGCGCCGTCCAGCCAGCGTGCGCTGTCGCCTTCTAGATAGAAATTGAATCCCTCGCACTCGACCAGCCATTCGTTGCCCGACAGCTCACGCGGCTCGCAGAACTCGAGCTCGCAGTTGGCCGCCGGCGTGCCCGGCGCGGTGACGCGCAGCAGGATGCCCAGCTCCTCGCCCTGCTGGGCCAGCAGGCGGCGAAAGTGCTGCTGCGCGCGGTCGGAAATATCGATCATCGGAACCTGTTCTCCAGCGCCGGCGGGGTCGTCCGGCGAAACAGCACCATTTTAGTCCTGTTTCGGGCGAAAGTCCGGTTTTGACTTTTGCGCGCGCAGCTTTGACGCTTCGCGTTTTTCCTGGACGGAGTTCCCGCAATGAACCGCAACGACCTCTCCACCCAGCACTGCCAGCCTCGCAAGGGCAAGGACCACGCGCTCGCGGCGGCCCAGGTGCAGGAACTGCTGGCGCAACTCCCCGGCTGGAAGCTTGCCGCCGACGGCAAGGCCATCGTGAAGGACTTCCGCTTCGAGGATTTCCACCGCACGCTCGGCTTCATCAACGCGGTGGGCTTCATGGCCAATCGCGAGGATCACCACCCCGACCTGGAGGCCGGCTATGGCCACTGCCAGGTGCTCTGGTCGACCCATGACGTGGGCGGGCTTTCGCTCAACGACTTCGTTTGCGCAGCCAAGGTCGAGGCGCTGCTCGCCTGACGCCGAGGTCCGTAGGTGGGCTTTAGCCCACCGTCGGTATGGCCAGGCGCGGTGGGCTGAAGCCTACTCTACGGCTTGCGGAAACTTTTTCCTTTGTTGCCAAGCGCATCCAGGAAGTTCTTCAAGTCATCCGGTAGAGGCGTGGAGAAGCCGTACGCGCGCCCTTCCAGCTCGAAGCCCATATGCGCGGCATGCAGGAACAGCCGCTGCAGCCCCTTGTCCTTGAAGCGCTTGTTGGCCTCGCGGTCGCCGTATTTGGTGTCGCCGGCGAGCGGGTGGCCGATGTGCGCGGCGTGTACGCGGATCTGGTGGGTGCGGCCGGTACCCAGCGTCGCCTGCATCAGGCGGGCGCCGGTGTACTGCTCCATCTCGCGGAAAAAAGTGAGTGATGGCTTGCCGTTATCGGACACTCTTACCATTCGTTCTCCGCCCTGGAGCACGGACTTGAGCAGCGGCGCATTGACGTCGAAGCGCGCCTTGGGCGGGTGGCCGACCATCAGGCAGAGGTACTGCTTGGTGACCTGGCCCGCCCGGATCGCCGCCTGCAGGCCGGTCAAGCCGGCGCGGGTCTTGGCGAATACCAGCACGCCGCTGGTGTCGCGGTCCAGCCGATGGACCAGTTCCAGGTGCTGCTCCGGACGGGCGGCGCGCAGCAGCTCGATCGCCCCGTGGCTGACGCCCGAACCACCGTGGCTGGCGATCCCGGACGGCTTGTCGATGACGAGGAAATGCTTGTCCTCGAAGATCACCGCCTCGGCGACCTGGGCGACCAGTTCGGGTGCCGGCCCCCGGTCGGGTGCCCGCTCGGCGGTACGCACCGGCGGGATGCGCAGCGTGTCACCTGCGTTGAGACGGGTGTCCGGCTTCGCCCGCTTGCCGTTCACGCGCACCTGGCCGGTGCGCAGAAGGCGGTAGATCATGCTCTTGGGCACGCCCTTGAGCAGGGTCGCCAGGGCGTTGTCGATCCGTTGGCCGTCGCGCTCGGGGCCGATATCGACTTGACGCACACCTTGAGGTGCGTCATGGGAAGTTACCGTCTGCATTGAAAAAAACCTGGGGTAATAGGATACTCGGCGGGCGCTTTATGTCCCCCTTCGAGTTCGTTCGTGGCGGGGACGCCCCGTCCGCGACCAAAGGCGAGGATTGCGCCGGTGGCCACCCCGGCAGCCGGCCGTAAACTCCCGAATATCGTAACGGTTCGGGATGCCGTTGTCCGCCGCCAGGGGGTGGCGAGGCGGCAGGAGCGCGTGCCACGAATCACCCCGGTGTCGGACGATGCCGGTTTATTTGCCGCCACCCGCAGCGGCGCGATCCCGGCAGGCAGCCCTCAAGGCGCCACCGTGGCACGCGACGCGCGGCCAGGCCGAAGGAAAAAACTACAATGAAACGCATGTTGATCAACGCAACTCAGCGTGAAGAGTTGCGCGTGGCCATTGTCGATGGCCAGACCCTGTACGACCTCGATATCGAGATCCCCTCCCGCGAGCAGAAAAAGGCCAACATCTACAAGGGCCGCATCACCCGCGTCGAGCAGTCCCTCGAAGCCTGTTTCGTCGACTACGGCGCCGAGCGCCACGGCTTCCTTCCGCTGAAGGAAATCGCCGACCAGTACTTCACCCCGGGCCTCAACCCCAACAAGTCCAGCATCCGCGAGCTGCTCAAGGAAGGCCAGGAGCTGGTCGTCCAGGTCGAGAAGGAAGAGCGCGGCAACAAGGGCGCGGCGCTGACCACGTTCATCTCGCTGGCCGGCCGCTACATGGTGCTGATGCCGAACAACCCGAAGGCCGGCGGCGTCTCGCGCCGGATCGAGGGTGAGGACCGGCAGGCGCTGAAGGAAGCGCTGGATCACCTCAACGTTCCCGACGATGTCGGCCTGATCGTGCGTACGGCCGGCATGGGCCGCGACGCCGAAGAGCTGCAATGGGACCTGGACTACCTGCTGACCCTGTGGCGCTCGATCTCCGAGGCCGCGGCCAAGCAGAAGGCGCCGTTCCTGATCTACCAGGAATCCAAGCTGTTCATCCGCGCCCTGCGTGACTACCTGCGCAACGACATCGGCGAGATCCTCATCGACGAGGAGTCGCTGTACAACGATGCGCGCGAGTTCATGCAGCAGGTGATGCCCAACGCCCTGCGCAAGCTCAAGCTCTACAAGGACGACACCCCGCTCTTCTCGCGCTACCAGATCGAGACGCAGATCGAGAGCGCGTTCGACCGCCAGGTGCGCCTGCCCTCCGGCGGCTCGATCGTGATCGACCAGACCGAGGCGCTGACCGCGATCGACATCAACTCCTCCAAGGCCACCAAGGGCTCGGACATCGAGGAGACCGCGTTCAACACCAACGTCGAGGCGGCGGTCGAGATCGCCCGCCAGCTGCGCATCCGTGATGCCGGCGGCCTGATCGTCATCGACTTCATCGACATGGACAGCCCGCGCCACCAGCGCGAGGTCGAAGAAAAGCTGAAAGACGCGCTCAAGCTCGACCGTGCCCGCGTGCAGGTCGGCCGCATCAGCCGCTTCGGCCTGCTGGAGATGTCGCGCCAGCGCCTGCGCCCGAGCCTGGGCGAAGCGACCCAGATCGTCTGCCCGCGCTGCGAGGGCCACGGCCACATCCGCGGCATCGAGTCGCTGTCGCTCTCGACCCTGCGCCTGATCGAAGAGCACGCCATGAAGGACAACACCGGCCAGGTGCTGGTGCAGGCGCCGCCGGCGGTGGCCAACTTCATGCTCAACGAGAAGCGCGCCAGCGTGGTCGAGATCGAGCTGCGCAACAAGGTGCACGTGGTCATCGTCGCCGACGACAAGCTCGAGACCCCGCACATCGAGATCCAGCGCATCCGCGAAGCCGACATGGGCGAGCACAGCAAGCCCAGCTACGAGCGCCTGACCGCGGTCGAGGCCACGCCGGTCCCGAAGATGGGCCAGGCCCTGGGAAGTTCCGAGCAGCCCGCAGTCAGCGGCATCGTGCCGGCCACGCCGGCGCCGGTGCGCGAGGAAGCGCCGGCCGCGGCGCCCGCACCCGTCGCGCAGCGTCCGCGTCCGGCCAGCGCTCCTGCCCCGCAGGGTGGCGTGATCGCGCGCCTGCTCGGCTGGTTCCGTGGCGCCAGCGAACCCGCCGCTCCAGCGCCTGCCGAGCGCAAGCAGCCGGCCCAGCCGGCCGGCCGCCAGGGACGCCGTGACGAGCGTGGCCGCCCGCAGCAGCAGGGGCAGAACACCCAGCGCGCCGCACGCCGCGAGCCGGGACAGTCCCAGCAGCCGCCGAAGAGCGGCGCAGGCAAGAACGCCAACCCGCGCCAGCGCGGCAACGAAGCCGGCTCGCGCCAGCCGCAGCCGCAGGCCCGGGAGCAGCAGCCGCGCCAACCCAAGCCCGCGCCGGCACCGGCGCCCGCCGCTGAAAGCCAGGAACCGCGCAAGCAGGCGACCAGGCCGGAGCGCGCCCCGCGCCCGCCCCAGGCCGAGCAACCGGCCGTAGCCGCGCCCCCGGCCGACGAGCCGCCGAAGGACATCGAGACTCCTGTCGTCGCGAAGAACGAAGCCGGCACCGCCGTAGCCGACACCAAGCCCGAGGCGGAAGGTGGCCAGCCACGCCGCCGTCGCGGTCGTCGGGGCGGTCGCCGTCGCCGTCGCCATGAGGATGGAACGCCGATCCAGGGCGCGGCCCCCGACCAGCTCGAGGAGCTGGACGACGAGGACCGCGAAGGCGACGAATCGGTTGCACCGGGCCAGGTTGCTCCGGGCGCCGCGGCAGCCGTGACCGCTGCCGCCGTGGCGGCCGCTGCACACGGGGAAAGCGGGAACACGCCAACGACCGCAGCCACGCCGGATGCATCGGAGCTGCCCGAAACGGTCACTCCGGCACCGGCGGCGACTGCATTCAACCTTCCTCCCTTGCCGCCGATTCCGGCCGCTACTGCCGCTGACGAGCCGGTTATGACGGCTCCCACCGAGACGCCTCCCCAGGCTTCCTCCGTCGCTGCGGAAGAAGCCGTGGAGCCCGCACCGACCATGGAAACCTCGGAGCCTCCGCTGGTGGCTGGCGCGCCGGAAGCGGCGTCGGAATCCCTCGAACCGATCGAGGCGATTGAACCGGTGAAGGCCGGCGAACCCACGGCCGAAGCGCAGGCACCTGTCAACGCGGAGCCCGAGCTACCCGCTGCCGACGCATCGGTGCCGATGCCCAAGCAGGGCGACCTGCTCACCCAGGCAACGCCCGACACGACGGTCCTGCCTTCGGACGAAACGGCGGAAGAACCCAAGCCTGCACCACCGGACGACGAACATCCGCCCAAGGATGCCGCACAGGGCTGAGTAATCCACAACAAGAAAGCCGGACGGTTGTCCGGCTTTCTTGTATCTGGAACAAGGTCGTCGGCAAGCAGCGGGCGATGCCCCGCTTCAGCCAACCTGGTTGGGCGCGTCCAGCAAGCCGTGCACCGTCATCAGGTGCGCCAGGCCGATCACGTGTTCCACCTGCAGCTTTTCCATCAGGCGCTGCTTGTAGGTGGATACGGTCTTGGGACTGAGATTGAGCTGGTCGCCGATCACCGTCAGCGGCTTTCCGCGCACCAGCATCATCGCCACTTCCAGTTCGCGGCTGGACAGCGCGTCGAAGGGCGAGCCGCTGTTGCCGTCGAGTGTGGCCAGCGCCAGCTGCTGTGCGACCGCCGGCGCCAGGTAGCGGCGACCGCTGGCCACCTGGCGCACCGCCACCAGCAGCTCGTCGGCCGAACAACCCTTGGTGAGATAGCCCAGTGCGCCCGCGTCGAGCAGGCGCTTGGGAAAGCGCGCGTCGTCGACCACGGTGATGATGATGATGTGCGTGTTGAGCTTGGCGCGGATCACCCGCTCGGTCAGCTCGATGCCGCTCATCCCCGGCATGTGTACGTCGACCAGCGCCACGTCCGGCGCCAGCGTGCGGATCAGGCGCAGTCCCTCTTCCGCCGTCCCTGCCTCTCCCCTGATGCGTACGTCCGGCTGCTGCTGCAGGATCATGCGGAAGCCGGTGCGTACCAGTTCGTGATCGTCCACGAGCACGATGTTGATCACTTCAAGCCCTCCTTGGGAATAGTGAAGGAAAAGTAGGTGGGCGCTCCGCGCAATGCAAGCGTTTGCGCATGCCGGCAACAAAAAAACCCGCCGTGCGGCGGGTTTTCCGGAAGCGGATGAAATCTCCGCTTCGATGTTGGTGCCCAAGGGGGGACTCGAACCCCCACGCCTCTCGGCGCTACCACCTCAAGGTAGTGCGTCTACCAATTCCGCCACCTGGGCAGGTGTGTTGCGTTTACTTCGTCGAGCCCGCCGGTGCGGGAACGTCCGACTTCGCGGGAGCGCCGGCGGCCGGCACGTCGCTGTTCGACTTCGCCGGCGCCTGCGGCACGTCGGTGCCGGCCGGTGCCGCGGGCTGCGCATTCTGGGCGGGCGCGGGCTTGTTGGCAAGACCGGACATCACGCCCAGGTCGGACTGCGTCGCCTGCGGTGCGCCGTTGCGGCTCAGGTAGATGCCCATGCCCAGGCTCAGCAGGAAGAACAGCGTGGCCAGCACCGCGGTGGCGCGGGTGAGGAAGCTCGCCGAGCCGCGCGCGCCGAACACTGTCGCCGACGCACCGCCGCCGAAACCGGAGCCTGCATCGGCGCCGGCGCCGCGCTGCATCAGGATCAGCACGATCATCGCCGCGGCGATCAGGATGTAAAACACGCTGAAGATGACAA
>NZ_JBCNYA010000052.1:0-14315 GCF_049727805.1 Frateuria sp. YIM B11624 | reverse complement strand
TTGGACGGGCGAAGGATGCAAACGGGCGCGTGGCCTGCGTAGCGCAGGCCACGCGTCAGCGGCGCACGTAGTCCCCGGCCGGCCGTTCGCCTTTCTGCTGCTGGTTGTCCTCGCCGGTGTCGTTCTTCGCCTCGCCGCCGGCGTTGGTGTCGGCGGGGTGCTTCGGGATTTCCTCGCCCGGGCCGTCGCCCGCGTGCTTGCGATGGTCGGGCCGGTTGCGCTTGCCTGGATCGGACGTGCTCATGCGTGTCTCCTGCCGGGTGCCGTGGCCATTCTCGCCATCGGACGGAAAAACGTGCGTGAGCGATCCGTTCAATGCCGCCCGCGCCCGGTCGCGGCCGCGCGCAAGAAGCGGATGGTGCGGTTGCAGAGGGATGCCTAGCCTTGCGCTTTTCCTCTGCCGGAGTCGCACCATGGCTTTTCGCATTCGTGGGCTTTCGCCCGAACCCTTCCGCCACCTGTTCGGCCTGGACGACGCAGCGCTGGCCGCCGCTGGCGTGCAGCGTTACGTGGTCGACCACGCGCCGGGCTTCCCCGACCGCATCGAGGTGCGCGACCTGCAACCGGGCGAGACGGCACTGCTGTTGAACTACGTCCACCAGGCGGCGGATACGCCCTACCGCGCCAGCCACGCCATCTTCGTGCGCGAAGGCGCCACCGCCGCCTACGATGCGGTCGACGAGATACCCGAGGGGATCCGCGTCCGGCCGATCTCGCTGCGTGCGTTCGACGCCGCCGACATGATGGTTGACGCCGACCTGGTGGACGGCGCCGACATGGAAACCGCGATCGGGCGCATGTTCGCCCGGCCCGAGGTCGCCTACCTGCACGCGCACTACGCCAAGCGGGGCTGTTACGCGGCGCGCGTCGATCGCGCCTGAGCCGGCCGCCGCGGTCCTCCGCGGTGCGCAGGCGGTCACATTCCACCGCGCCGCCGTATCGCCATTTTCATCCCGCCGTGATGCGGCTCGCGGTCACGATAGTGCTGCCGAGGCCGAGGAGCGATGACATGGCATACCTCGTCGGAGACATCGTGGTGGTGGGCTCGTGGGTCGTGCCCGACAAAGGACACGGATTCGTCGGACAGTTCGCCTTGCTGCAGGCGCAGCCCGGCCTGCCGGTGATCCGCACGGACACCGTCGATGGCGCCGGGCCGTTCGACGACCTGTTCGAGGCCGCCGAAGCCGGATGCCAGGCAGGCATCGAGGCGGCCAAGGCACGACAGGAAGGCCGCGCACTGGTCGCGATTCCCTATCCGCCCGGTCCGCTGTCGCTCTAGCGCCGGCGGCGTATCCATGGCCGTGCCTGCTTGCGTTGCCGCGCAACGGCCGCAAGATCGAAGGCATTCCATCAGCGAGGAGGCCTTCCATGCAGCACACCCACCATGAGCGCACCTTCGAGGACAGCGGCAAGCAGTTCGTGGCGATCCTCAACGAGCAGCCCGATGGCCTGCTGAGCGTCACCGTGCGCCTGCCGGACGGTACCCTGCGCGTGGTGCCCGGCGAGCACTTCGACAGCGAGGATCGCGCGCTGGAGGCGGCCAGTTCGTTCGCGCACGAGCTGGTGGGCTCCTGCTAGCGTCCCTCGCACGCCGGCTGCCTATCGTGCTGGGTGGGCTCTGGGCCTCGCCCAACACCCTGCTGGGCCTGCTTGCCGGCGGCATCGGCCTGGCGCTGGGCGCCCGCGTGCAATGGCGCGCGGACGAGCTGGCGTTCGCGTTCGGGCGGATGCCGTGGTTTTCGCACGGAGCGCTCACGCTGGGCAACGTGATCCTGCATACCGGCGACAGTCTCGATGTCGCCTGCCTGACCTATGCGCACCGCGCCGGGCTCACCGTCGAGCCGTGCGTGTCGCTGGCCCGCCACGAGCGCGCGCACGTGTACCAGTACATGGTGCTGGGGCCGCTGTTCCTGCCGCTCTACCTGCTGTGCGGCGGCGTGAGCGCCCGCAACCCATTCGAACGCGCGGCCGACCGCTATGCGCACACCGGTGCCGGCTGGTGGCCGGCCGCTCCGTCGCGCCGCGGCCGCGGCTGGCGCAGACTGGGACGACACGAACCTGGATGCCGGCCATGACCGACAAGCTCGACCTCGAGGATCTGGGCCATCTCGCGCGGGTGGCCGAAGGCCGCGGCGCCGACGTGCCCGAGGCCGCGGTGGCGCGGCTGATGCTCGCGGGACTGGTGCGCCAGCCCGGGCATGTGTGCGCGGGCGCGCCCGCGCTCGAACTCACGCCCGCGGGACTGGCGCGAATCCGCTCGAGCGACCAGTGATGCACGGATTGGTTATGCGATGCGCGCTTTGTCGCGTGCCGTAAAACGGATGTGCAGGATGTATGCGGTGCGGTGACAGTGCTTCAGCCAGATCGCGACATTGACCACCGGTCGCGCGCGGGACCTTCACCGTGCGCGCCGTAGGGTGGACAGGCCGGGGCAGGCAGGCATCGCACTGGCGCGCCTTTCCGTGCGGGAGTCACTCGAGGTGGATGCCGATCATGTGATCCAGGCCGACGCGAGGAACGAGCGGTTGCGCTACGACGGCTTCCGCGCGTTCCTGCTCGGTCGCGACCCGAGCCGGCGGCTGGCCGATGCCTTCGCACGCCAGATCGTGGCGCGCGGCGAACAGGCGCGCTACGGCTATCCGTCGGGAACGGGCGAGCAGGCCATGGCGCGGGATTTCTACTACTGGGTCTGCGACTCCTGACGAGGAGTGCCTTCGACGATCAATGGCGGCCGCGAGCCAGTTCCGCCGCACGGCGTTGTTCGGCGCGGCGGCGATCCTGCGCCGCGAGCAGTTGCTGCCGGCGCGTCGGCGGCAGCGCGGGCGCCTGCTCGGCGATCAGGCCCAACTGGCGCCCGATCCGGATCGCCATCTGACGCCATCTGGCCGCGGGCCACAGGGAGTGTTGGGAGATCTGTATGTGGGTCGTCATATGCGCATCCTGGCCGGACTGGACCGTCGATGAAGCTGGACCGTGGCGGCACGCGGTCGGCTGCCCCGGACGCTGAATGTGCACCGAACCATGTTAGCTGCCCGTAATCCGCAGGCTACGGCTGCGGCGACGAGGCCGCTGAAGGCCATCGACGCCGCCCTGACGGCGCTGGCGCCACACTCGACGCTCGATCAGCAGACGGAAAGACCGCCATGGGCAATCAACGCGACGAGCGCGGACGCGAGCCGATCGGGGGCCCGATGGCGCCCGACGCCAGCGGCAAGACGGCCGGCTCCAACACCCAGAGCCAGGGCGGCATCAGCCGCAAGGTCGCGCAGGCCGCACGCGAGGAGTTCGATGCCTCCGCGGGCCTCCCCGGCGGGCTGCCACGGGTCGACCCGCCCGGGCCGTCGCTGGACGAGGGCGGCCCGGCACGCAAGGGCAGCGCCAGGCAGGGCTTCAGCGGCGACGACGGCGGGCATGTGTCGGGCGACAGCACTGGCGTGCCGGCCTCGCGCAGTCCCGGTGCCGCGGCCGACCTGGGGGCGCAGCAGGACACGCGCGTACACGGCCTGCCGCGCGACCCGGCCGAACGCACCACCGGCGCCGACTCGCCCAACCGCGGCAGTACCGCGGGCGCGCCGGGCGGTCCTGCACGCATGGCGCCGGCGCACCTGCCCGGCCAGGAGCCGGACGAGGGCGTGATCCAGGGCGGGCAGAGCGGCAACGACGCGCAGCGCGACCAGCAGATTTGAGGATTTTTGGGTCCTCCCTCGCACGGGAGGGCTCGTGTGAGACATCAAGATCGGTGACCGAAGCAAGTCCGGCAACGTGCCCTGGCGCACGCTCCGTTGCGCGAGTCAGGCAACGTCAAGGTAGGCGCCGGCCGGCGGTGCTACGGTCCGAGGCTCTGGGCCAAACGGCTGGTGGCCGTCCGAGGGGCAGCCACCCGGCAAGGGCTCGCTAGCGAGGAGAAAGGCGCACATGGTCAATTCGACATTCCGATGGACCGCGGGGTCGCTGATCGTGGCCACGATCGCCCTGGGCGGTTGCACGAACTACGTCAAGAAGGCCGACTTCGACTCCGCGATCGCCGAGCTGCGCGCCAACGACCAGAAGCAGCAGCAGCAACTGGACTCGCTGACCCAGGAGATGCAGCAGCGCTTCGCCAAGTACGACGCGCAGATCTCGCAGATGGCCGGCCGCGTGCGGCTCGATACCGCAGCCCACTTCGCCTTCAACGACGCCACCCTGCGCGACCAGGACAAGCCGCTGCTGGACGACTTCGCCAAGGTGATCAGCCAGCACTACCCGGACGCGGTGGTCACGGTGGAAGGCTTCGCCGACCCGGCCGGTTCGACCAGCTACAACCGCCGCCTGGGCGAGCGCCGTGCCGACGCGGTGCGCGATTACCTGGTGCAGAACGGCCTTTCGGCCGACCACCTGCGCGCGGTGAGCTACGGCGAGGCGAGCAATCGCCAGGTCGAGCGCGGCAAGACGCGCGATGAAGGCGAGCCCAATCGCCGCGTGACGCTGGTGGTGGATTTCGCCGGCCAGTCGAGCGGCGAGACACCGATGTCCAGCGGCGCCGCCGCGGGCTGAGCGAGGCGTACCTCACTGCAAGCCCTCCTCTTTCGAGAGGAGGGTTTTTGCGTGCGCGTGTTGCCCGCAGCATTGCTTTCGCAATTCGTTGGTGGCCAGCGAGTCACCTGCCAGCACCGCGATCCCTTCCCGGTCCGGCCCGGAGCTTCCCGTGCCGGGGCGCTGTCTTTTCATGCAGTGACGTCCCCGCCGGTTGCCACCGCACACCGACCGACGTCCCTCCTGTGCCTTGCGACGGCGCAGGCGAGCGCATTTCCCTTTCCTCTGCAGACGCACATGCGTGCGTGTGCCGTCGTGCCGCAGCTCGTCGTCCGCATGAACGCAACGCTGTGGAGGAGACCGTTGATCCGCAGCTAAGAGGTTCTTTATGGGCCCGGCGCTAGGGTGGAAAGCGTTCGCCAGCTGGGCGGACTTTTCCCACTCAACAGGAGAACGCCATGAGCAATGACAAGCGCGGTTTCGGGTCGATGGACGAAGACAAGCAGCGTGCGATCGCCAGCAAGGGCGGCAAGGCCGGCGGCGGCGACCACGCCACGCACGAAGAGCACGTGCGCGCCGGCCAGAAGAGCAGCGGCGGCACCCACGAGCAGCACGTCAAGGCGGGCCAGCAGAGCCACAAGAACGACTGACCCCAACGTCCACGCGAGCGCGAAAGGCGGCCTTCGGGCCGCCTTTCGCCTGTCCGGCGCCCGCTCGTCCTATGATCGCCCGGCCGCGCCGTGCGGCCCTGGGAGGAGTCGTCCGATGAAGCGGATCCACGTGGTGCTGGTGTTGCTGGGCGGCCTGCTGGCCGGTTGTTCGTCGCACGACCAGACGTCCGGGGAAACGGCCGGCACGCAGGCACCAGCCGCCGTCGCCGACCAGCCACTGGACCTGTGCCGGCTGATGCCGGTCGCCGACGTCGCCGCGATCCTGCAGGCGAATGGTGCCGACACCGTCACCGAGCAGAAGCCGGGTGCCGGTGGCATGTGCTCCTACCTGCACGTACCGCAACCGGGCGATTACCGCACCAAGCTGCTGATCGACGTCACACGCATGGCCTCGGCCGATCAGGCAGGGCAGGCGCTGGCCGCGCATCGCCAGGATTTCGCCGGCCGCGGCGTCACCGTCACGCCGGTGCCGGGGCTGGGCGACGAGGCCTTCCTCGCCGAGACCGAGGGCACCGCCGGGCTCAAGCTGCGCGTGGGCGCCTACCAGGGCCAGATCAACCTGAGTGTCGAGGACCGCGACCCGGCCTCGCTGCGTCCGGCGGTGCTCGCGCTGGGCAAGCAGGCGGTGGCGCGCCTGCCCTGACGCTGCACCGGCCGCCGGGGCCGGCCATAATCGGCCGACCCCCGCCAGCCGGATGCTCCCCGATGAAATTCCTGATGATGGTGTATGTCGAAGATGCCCTGTTGCAGGCGCTGCCCGAGGGCGAGTTCGACATGCTGATGCGTGGCTGCCTCGCGCACGCCGACGAACTGCACGCCGCCGGCTGCGTGCTCGACTCGCAGCAACTGGAGCCGCCGGCCACCGCCCGTTCGTTCCGCGTGCGCCAGCAGCGCACCACCGTGTTCGACGGTCCGTTCGCCGAGACGAAGGAATACCTGGCCGGCTTCAACCTGATCGAAGCCGATGACCTGGACCACGCCATCCGCATCGCGCAGGAATTTCCCTGGGCGCGGATCGGCGCGATCGAGGTGCGTCCGGTGCGCGACATGGACGCGGTGCGTCGGCGCGTGGGCGCCTGAAAAATAAGCGTCCAAAAAAAGGCCGCGCCCTGCACGGGACGCGGCCAGAAAGAACCGAACCACTGCCAAGTCGATCGGTGCCGGCGGCGGAGGGACCGCGTGCGGCCGGCGCACGATAGGCGCCCGGCGTCTCACCGATTCGGACGCCGCCGCGGCAGCGCCGTGTCATCCCGCGTTGGCGTCCGCTTCACCGATTTCCAACCTTCGCCGCAACGGCGGGGGCACCCGGCCTGCGTCTGCACGTTCCGCGCTCGGATGTGTCACACCCCCTAGACGGGTGCCGCGCGCACGATGGCAAGCACCCCTCACTGGCCGCAAGGAGCAACTCCATGCTGATTACCATCCTGGTCATTCTGGTGATCCTCGCGCTGCTTGGCCTGCCCACCTGGGGCTACTCGCGCTCGTGGGGCTACGGGCCGAGCGGTGGCTTGGGCCTGATCGTCGTGATCGTGATCGTGCTTTGGCTGCTGGGCGTCTTCCACTGACGTCCAGCGTGCGGGCCGTGCGTGGGAGAATGGGCGTCTCCCACCACGGCACGCACCCATGCTGGAACTGATCGGCTTCGACGGCGACGACACCCTCTGGCACAGCGAGGGCTATTACCAGGCGGCAGGCGCCGCCTTCCGCGACATCCTGGGCGGCTACGTCGACGTCACCGACCGCCACGTGCAGGACAGCATGCTCGCCACCGAGCGACGCAACCTCAAGCTGTTCGGCTACGGCGCCAAGGGCATGACGCTGTCGATGGTGGAAACGGCGATCGCCCTGACCGACGCGCGCATCGGGGCGCGCGACATCCATCGCATCATCGAACTGGGCAAGACCGTGCTGGAGCATCCGGTGGAGCTGCTGCCGGGCATTCGCGCGGCGGTCGAGGCGGTGGCCACGCGCCATGCGATCGTGCTGATCACCAAGGGCGACCTGGCGCACCAGGAGAAAAAGGTCGCGCAATCGGGGCTGGCCGATCTGTTCGGGCGCATCGAGATCGTTTCGGAAAAGAACGAAGCCACCTACCGGCGCGTGCTGGGCGAGTTCGATCTCGCGCCCGCGCAGTTCGCGATGGTCGGCAACTCGCTGCGCTCGGACATCGAGCCGGTGCTGGCGCTCGGTGGCTGGGGCGTGCACATGCCCTACCACGTGACCTGGGCGCACGAGCTCGATACGGGCTTGAGCGGCGAAGAAGAGCGCATGCTCACGGTGGAAGATGCGCGCGGCATTCCCGCCGCGGTGCTGCGGCTGGGCGAACGCGCCGCCGCGTCGCTGGCGGCGCCCTGAGCCGGCCCGATGATCGGCCTGCCGCCGCGGGTGGTGCTGGACACCAACGTCTGCCTGGACCTGTTCGTGTTCGGCGACCCGCGCTGTGCGCCGCTGGACGCGGCCCTGCGCGCCGGCGCGATCGAGGCGGTGACCTGTCCCGCCTGTGAGGACGAGTGGCGGGCGGTGCTCGGCTATCCGCAACTGGCGCTGGAGGATGCCGTACGGGCTCGCGCGCTCGCCGCGTTCGGCGCGCGGGTGCGGCGGTTGCCGGAGGCGCGGGCGGCCGCGTCGCGGTTGCCGCGGTGTGCCGATCCGGACGACCAGAAGTTCCTGGAGCTGGCGGCGCGCGCCGGTGCGCGTTGGCTGCTCAGCCGCGATCGCGCGCTGCTGGCCCTGCATCGGCGCTGCCTGCGCGATGGCGGCTTCGCCGTGCTGACGCCGCAGGCATGGAGCTCACTCGATCCGGACGCGGGCGCGCCGATTCAGGGGCTGTCCGCGAAGCCCGTGTAGTCTTCGGGGAAGACCGGCGTTCCGTCCTCTTCCAGCGCCAGCACGGCGGCCAGCGCATCGGCCGCCGCCTGCTCGGCCTTGCCCTGCTCGCGGAAGCTGCGGTTCTCGCAGATGGCGTAGTACACCGGGAACCCGCGCCCATCCTGCGCCGACACGGCCAGCCAGGCGGTAAAGCGCGAGCCTTCGGCGCTGGCGCCGGAGCGGACGAGATAACGGTCGAAGCGGCGTTCTGCCATGGTGGTCGCTGCCGGGGGGAGGGCAGTATATCCCGCGGCCTGCGGACGCCTGTCGCCGGGTCGAGCCAGGAGAGAACCATGCTGACAACCCAATCCATCCAGTGCCCGTACTGCGGCGAGCCGATCGAACTGGTGCTCGACGGCTCGGCCGGCGAGCAGGCCTACATCGAGGACTGCCAGGTGTGCTGCCGGCCGATCAGCGTGCACGTCAGCGTGGATGAGGACGGCGAGCCGCGGGCGACGGTGTCGGGCGAGAACGAGAGCTGACACTCGCATGTTGAACCCTCTCTCCTCCGGGGAGAGGGCAGGGTGAGGGCCGGGGCTCGCGGAAGTGCTGATCGATGGAATGCCTTCGAGAACACCGCCGAGCAGGAGGGTCCGAGGCCAGCGCGACCCCTCACCCCAACCCTTTCCCCGGAGGGGAGAGGGAGCCTGGTGGCGGGCGAGGTCACGCCAACCGTCGTCGAAAGCTCACAGGCAGCCGCCCAGCGCCGCGCGGGTAGCCGCGTCGGTATCGGGCGTCACCGGCCGCGTCAGCTCCCACAGCATGCGTGCGCGGAAACCCAGCGACATCGCATCCTGCACAGTCCACAGCACGCACACGTCGCGCGCCAGGCCGCACACGTGCACTTCGGCCACGCCGCGCTCGCGCAGCCAGCCGGCCAGCCCGGTCGGCGGCCGCGTGCCGCCGGGGCCGTGGTTCTCGCGGAAGGCGCTGTAGGAATCGACTGCAGGGTCGGTGCCCTTGCGTACGATCAGGTCCAGCGCCGTCCAGTCGATTGCCCCGTGCAGCGCTGCGCCCGGCGTACCGGCCACGCAGTGCACCGGCCACAGCGTCTGCGGTTGCCCGTACAGGTCGATCCGAGCGAACGGTGCCTGGCCGGGGTGGTTGGCGGCGAAGGAGACGTGGTCGCGCGGATGCCAGTCCTGCGTGGCGACCACGTGGCGGTAGCGGCGTGCGCGCAGCAGCGCGTCGATGCCGGGCACGATGGCGTCGCCCTCGTGGCAGGCCAGCGGTCCGCCGGGCATGAAGTCCGGCTGCACGTCGACCAGGATGAGGGCGGTGTCGCGGGGCTGTTCGTCCATCGGCGCAGTGTAGTGGGTGGCGTCCACCGGCAGGTCCGCAAGCCGTGTGTCGCCGTGGCCGGCATAATCGGCTCTTCATCACCGGCGGATCGCCATGCACTACGACCAATCCTGGATGGGTTACGGCTGGATCGGCGGCCTGCAGGCCGGCCTGATCGCGGCGGCCGCCGGCGCGCTGCTGTTCCTGCTGTTCCGCTGGCGCACGCGCAAGGCGTGGAGCCACGGTGCGCAGATGGCCTGGTCCTACGTGCTGGGCGTGGTGCTGGCGGCCAGCGGCGATCTGGCCGACCTGTTCTATTTCAACTACGCGCGGCTGCAGTCGGTGCAACTGCTGCGCGCCAAGCTGGCCGAGGTGCACGACCCCGACGGCCTGGGCACGCGCGTGCTGTGCGAACTGGCCGGCGTGGCGGCCGGCATCGCGGTGGCCTGGCTGGCCAGCGAGTGGGCCGCGCGGCGCCGCTAGATGCCGGTACGGTGGGTGAGGCACGCGATCCGTAGGGTGGGCTTGAGCCCACCGCACCCTGCGGTGATGTGTTGGGCGGGCTCAAGCCCACCCTACGGGGTCAGCCGGCTTGCGGAGCGAGCCGTCGGGGCGCGGACGCGGCGTCCGGCTCCAGCAGTTGTCCGACCAGCATGCGCGCCTGCAGGCGGATCTCCGGCATGGCGACCGATTCCCAGCGCGCCCCGCGCAGCAGGCTGCCGATGCCGAACAGGCGCCGCCAGGGCGTACCGTCGCGGCACAGGCGGCCGTCCGGCGTGGCCTGGCAACCCAGGCCGAACGGGTCGGGCGTGACGTGGCCGTTGGTGACCAATTGGCGCATCAGCGGATGCGCGGTGGTGCGCACGTCGGTGTCCAGGCCGATGGTCTGGATCGCCATGTCCGCCAGCAGCGCCGTGGAAACGCCGGCGTGGGACATGTCCAACTGCACGCGCCCTTGCGCCGGCCGGGCTCCGGTGACCCGGCCGCTTACCCGCTGCAGCCGGCCTTCGCGCTCGAGCGCCAGCACCTGCTGCTCGACCTGCGGCGGCATGCGGTGGCGCGCGCGCTCCCAGGCCCAGCGTGCGTGGCGCAGGAAGCGGGCGCGCTCCGGCGCCGGCAGCGCATCCCACAGTTCGGCCGTGGACGGGCGCAGGCTGTCGATCACCACGCGCCAGTCGTCGCTGGCGGTGATCGCTTCGCGCAGCAGGTGCAGCCAGCGGCGCACCTCCGGCGCGTCGTGCATGGCGTCGACCAGTGCGCCGCCGTCGTCGTCCGGCATCGTCGCTGCCGGCAGGTGCGTCGCCGGCAGGCGGCCGTGGCGCGAAACGGCGGTGAAGCGCGTGTCCGGCCAACGCCCGGCGAGCTCCAGCAGCACGTCCACGGCGGTAAGGCCCAAGCCGACCAGGGCGACTTCGCGTGGTGCCGGGCTGGCTTCGGTGCGGGCCAGCAGCGCCCACGGATCGATCACGTAGCGGCCGTCGCCCAGCAGCGCCGCGTCGACGCCTTCAAGCGGCCGTACCGGCAGCGCGCCGATCGCCAGCACCGCCGCGTCGGCGTGGCTGGCGCGTTCGCCCTGGAGCACGGTGACGCCGCCGGTCTCGGGCACCACCGCGTCGGCGGCGAACGGGACCACGCGCACGTCCACGCCGCGGTCGCGCGACTGCGCCAGCGCGCGTGCCGCCTCGTCCTCGAGGTAGTCGCCGTACAGGCGGCGCGGCAGGAAATCGGTGCCTGCCACCTGTGGATCGGCGCGCTGGGCGAAATCCAGGAAGCCGCGCGGCCGGGGCGAGAACATGCCCATCGTGGCGGCGCGCACGTTCAGCAGGTGCCGCGACGAAGCAGTGCCATAGGCAACGCCGCGGCCGGGGTGCGTCGCACCGCCGGTGTACCAGTCCAGATGCAACGGCGCGTGGGCGCGCTCGACCAGTTCGCTGAGCAGGGCGACGGCGGCCGCGCCGCCGCCGATGATGGCGACCCGTCGAAACATGGCGGCTCTCCGGACGCTAGGGCGGTCAGCCCGGCAGCGGCCCGGCGATGGCCGGCCGCGAGGGAGGCATCCGCTGCCGGGTGGAGGGTGCGGGGGCGTAGGCCAGGCCCGCGCCGGGCGCACCGCCGAACAGGTGCAGGCTCAGTGCCGCTTCGCGTCCGGACAGGTTGCGGCAGCGGTGCAGCCGCGCCTGGTCGGCGTCGAACCACAGCGCGTCGCCCGGACCGAGCCAGTGCCGCCCATGCGCCAGCGGTTCGCCGCCGTCGTCCTGGCGGCGCCAGGCTTCGATTTCCAGCGCGCCGTGCAGGGGAATCTCCAGGCCCCAGCGCGCGCCGTGGTCGTGCAGGACGGAAGTGTGGTTGGCCGGCCAGGCGATCAGCAGCAATTGCAACTGCGATGTGCCCGTGCGCAGCGGCCGGATACGCGGACCGTTGGCGGTGCGCACGCGGGAGGCCAGTGCATCCAGGCCATCCGCGTGGCAGCGTACCGCGCTGCCCAGTTCGCGGGCGAGGGCGGCCAGATCGGGGTGCTCGCCTCGGCAGTGCGCCAGCGCGATGTGGCGCAGCGCCTTCAAGCTTTGCCTGTGGTTTGCCATGCGCAGGACCGTACGAAGAACGGCGCCCAGTGGATCATGGGCGCCGTTAAGTCGCAGTTACCCTCGGGTGCGCAAAGTTGGTCGGCTGGCTAGAGCTGGCGCAGCTCGAAACTCACCGGCACCCGGGCCCAGGCGCGCACTGCACGGCCGTCCACGCTGGCCGGCTGGAAGCGCCAACCCGCGAGCACCTGCTCGCGCGCGCTGCGATCGAGCAGCTTGTAGCCACTGCTCTGCTCGACGACCACCTGCACCGGCTTGCCCGTTTCGTCCACCAGCACGCGCAGCAGCACCGTGCCGTGCATGTGCTGGCGGATCGCCTGCGGCGGGAACGCCAGTGGTGCGCTGCGGTAGGCGAGGCTGGCCTCGACCGGCGGCCCGGTCACGACGGCCGGCGGCGCGCCCGTGACCGCCGGGACGATCGTGGGCAGGTGGACCGGCGGCGCGGCCACGCTGCCCTCGGTGGTGACGGGCGGCGCGGTGGCCACCGGCGGCGCGACGGTCGGCAGGTGCGTGGGATGGGTCAGCGGCCGCACGTCGAGCGGCGGCGGAGGCGGCGGCAGCGGCTTGGGCTTGGGTTTTTCGATGAAGCGCACACCCAGGTCCGGCGTGGCCAGCCGGGGCATGGCCAACGGCGGCAACGGCCGGGTGGCGGCAATGAACACGGTGAGGTTGACGGCCATCGCCGCGCTCAGCGCGGTGATGCGGACCAGGTCAGGATGGACGTGCGTGCGGGATGAAGCCAGCGTAGCGGACGACATGGGCGATCCTCCTTGTGCTTGGCGTGGCGCGGGCACGCTGCAGGGCAGGGGGAATCGTGCCGGCGCGACCCCAGCCTAGGCCTGCCGATCCCCTGCGCGCAAGCATTTCCGCTGCCGCGCTCTTGCCGCACAATCGGCCGGCGCGGCCGTGGGGGCCGAAAGGGAGGGAGTCATGACGATGTGGAAGCAACTGGGCGCCGTGGCGCTGCTGGCGGGCGGACTGGCGCTGCTGCCGGCTCCGGCGCATGCCGGCGAGATCTCCTGCAAGATGACCTTCTCGCTGTCCGGCTGGTCGGTGTTCTACAAGACCGCCAAGGGCAGCGGCACGGTCCGTTGCAGCAACGGCCAGACCATGCAGGTGAAGCTGCGCACCAAGGGCGGTGGACTCACCTTCGGCAAGACGCGCATCGACAACGGCATCGGCAAGTTCACCGGCGTGTACGACATTCACGAGGTGCTCGGTCATTACGCCAATGCCGAAGCGCATGCCGGTGCGGTGAAGTCGGCCGGCGCGCAGGCGCTGACCAAGGGCAACGTCGGCCTGGCGTTGAGCGGCAAGGGCGAGGGCTGGAACCTGGGCGTGGCGTTCGGGGCCTTCATCATCGAGCAATAGATCTGCCGCGTAAGGACGTCCAGACGTCCTTACGCCAATCGATACGCGCGGGTATGGTAAGGTGCCGCCCGGCCTTCCCTGGAGCCCCGCCATGCCCGCGCCTTCCGCCGTCCGTCCGCCGCGCTACAGCTTCGGCGACGAACTGGCCAGCACGCTGATCCACGCAGTCGGGATCCTGCTCAGCATCGGCGGGTTGGCGACGCTGGTGGCGTTCGCCGCGCTGCGCGGTGATGCGCGGGCGGTGGTGGCCTGCGCGGTGTTCGGCAGCACGCTGATCCTGCTCTATACCGCCTCGACCCTGTATCACGCGATTCCCGGCGAATTGCCGCGGCGGATCCTGCGGACGCTGGACCACATCGCGATCTTCCTGCTGATCGCCGGGACCTATACGCCGTTCACGCTGATCGTGTTGCCGGGCGCGTGGGGTTGGGGCCTGTTCGGCACGATCTGGGCGCTGGCACTGGCCGGCAGCGCGCTGGAGCTGGGACTGCTGCGGCGCATCCGCACGCGGGCGCTGGCGGTGTCGATCTACGTGGCGATGGGCTGGGTGGCGCTGGTGGCGTTCGAGCCGCTGCGCACACACCTGGCGCCTGGCGGGCTGGTGCTGCTGATCGCGGGTGGGGCGACCTACACGCTGGGCGTGCCGTTCTACCTGTGCCGGCGGCTGCCGTTCCACCACGCGGTGTGGCATGGCTTCGTGCTGGCCGGCAGCGTGCTGCACTACCTCGCCGTGTTGCTCTACGTCATCCCCGACTGAGCGCTTTTTAGCTCCCTCTCCCCTCCGGGGAGAGGGCTGGGGTGAGGGGCCGGGGCTCGCGGGGATATCCGCGGGGGGTCTTTTTGTCGTTCTTGCGAGGCGCCTCCGCGACTGGGCTCGCCTGCCGCGGGCTTCCGATCGCCTGACGGCGCTCGGGTCACTTTTCTTTGCTGGCCCACGCCCGCGCCGGGAGCGCGGGCGAACAGCGAAGCTGGCCCGAAGGGCGGAGGGCAGGATGCCCGGAGTAAAGAAAAGTAACCAAAAGAAACGGCC
>NZ_JBCNYA010000051.1:0-14474 GCF_049727805.1 Frateuria sp. YIM B11624 | reverse complement strand
CCCCCCCCCCCCCCCCTCCTTCTTTCCCCCCCCCCCCCCCCCCCCCCCCCGCGACGCACCGAAAAGGGAGCCTGCCGTGAACCCTGCCGCGCGATGGATGCTGCTGCTGGCGATGCTGTTCCCGCCCGCGTCGTTCGCCGGGGAGGCGCCGGCCACCGACGCGCCGCTGCCGCTCGCCGGCCCGCGGCCGGACGCCGCGGCGATCCAGGCCTGGCAGGACCGCAAGTTCGGCCTGTTCATCCACTTCGGCCTGTACTCGCTGCCGGCCGGCGTGTGGGACGGGCGCCGGATCGCGCGTGGCTACAGCGAGCAGATCCAGTCCTTTGCGCCGGTGCCGATCGATGACTACGAGGCGCTGGCCAAACGCTTCGATCCGAAGAAGTTCGACCCCGACGCCATCGTGGCGCTGGCCCGGGCCGCGGGCATGAGGTTCATCGTACTCACCGCCAAGCACCACGACGGCTTCGCGATGTTCCACACCGCGCAGAACCGCTACGACGTGGTCGACGCCACGCCCTACGGGCGCGACGTGGTGAAGCTGCTGGCCGACGCCTGCGCGCGGGCGCACATGCCCTTCGGCGTGTACTACTCGACCATCGACTGGCACTGGATGCACGGCCAGTACCGCGAGAACAACGACAACCCGATCACTCCCGCGCAGGCGGACTTCAACCTCGCGCAGATCCGCGAGCTGATGAGCCATTACGGCCCGATCAGCGAGGTCTGGTTCGACATGGGCCGGCCCACGCCGGCGCAGAGCGCGCGCTTCGCCCGCGCGGTGCATGCGTTGCAGCCGCAGGCGATGGTCTCCGGCCGCGTGTGGAACCACCAGGGCGACTTCAGCGTGATGGGCGACAACCGCGAACCGGACGTGGGCATGGAGGAGCCCTGGCAGGCGCCCGCCTCGATGTTCCCCGACACCTGGGGCTACCGCTCCTGGCAGGTCCGCAACGACCTGTCCGGCAAGATCCGCGAGAACATCGCGCGGCTGGTGCGCGTGGTCAGCGCCGGCGGCAACTACCTGCTCAACATCGGGCCGGAGGGCGACGGCTCGGTGGTGCCCTACGAGGCGGACGTGTTGCGCGGCATCGGCGCATGGCTCAAACCGCGCGGCGAGGCGGTCTACGGCACGCGCGCTTCGCCGTTCGCAACGCTCGATTTCGGCCACGCCACGCTCGGCGCGCACACGCTCTACCTGTTCGTCGATAAGCCGCCGGCCGACGGCGTGCTGCGCCTGCCCGGCGTGGTCGATACGCGCTTCGGCCGCGGACGCGTGCTGGCTGACCCGCGGGCGACGGTGTCGCCCGTCGCCATTGATGCGGGCGGCGCCTCGGTCAGGGTCGAAGGGCTGGCTGGGGCGGGCTACATGCCGGTGGTCGCGCTTCCGTTCGAGGGCGTGTTGTACGTGCGTCCCGACGCCGTCGCTCCCGGCGCCGACGGCCGCGTGCGCCTGCCGGCAGCAAGCGCCGAGCACTTCCTCAACACCAACGGCGACGGCTACGACGCCCCACCCACCGTGTACAAGCTGCGCTGGCATGCCGCCCTCGCGGCGGGCGACTACGTGCTCACCGTCCGCTACCACGCCACCGCGGCGGCGGCACGACTCGACGCCTGGGTGGACGGCCATCGCCAGGCCCTGGCGCTGCCCGCCGGCGAAGGCACGGCCAGCCTGCGCGTGCGGCGCGACCTCCGCGCGCAGCCCTACGCGATGCAGGTGGAGCTGACGCCCGTCGCGCCCTTCCACAAGGGCGACCGCCTGCCCGCATCCATCGATGCGGTGGAACTCGCGCCGGCCGGCGCGCCATGACGATCCTCCGAGGAGAACCGACCACGATGCACCCGTCCCGACCTCGCGCCGCCTGGCGCTTCGCCCTGGCCGCCTGCGTGCTGCTGGCGCTGCCCGCCATGGCGGCACCACAGGACCAGGCCCCGGACAAGCGCATCGACCCGTTCTACGACCCGGAGGCGACCGCGCCCTACAGGACCTGGGACAGCACGCCGGCGATCACCATGCCGCCGCTGCTGCTGGACGTGTCCGACACTTCGGTGGTGGTCGAGTGGATGACCGACAGCGACAGCGACGGCGTGGTGCACTACGGCGAGCACGCGCTGGACCACACCGCGACGGCGCAGCGCGAAGGCCTGCTCGACGTCGGCACCTTCCACCGCGTGGTGATCGAGGGCCTGCAGCCCGGCCACACTTACCAGTACCAGGTCGCCTCCCGCCGCGTGGTGGCGCTCAACGCCTACTGGCCCGAGCGCGGCCGGACGGTGAAGAGCGCGGTCGCCCGCTTCGCCACGCTGGATCCGGCGCGGCCCACCGCGCGCTTCGCCGCCATCACCGACACCCACGAGAACGTGCCGCGCATCCGCACGCTGCTGGACGAGATCGGCAAGTCGCCGGTGGACTTCGTGGCGCACCTGGGCGACAGCATCAACTACGCGGTGAGCGAGCAGCAGTTGAAGAACGTCTTCCTGGCACCGGCCGCCGAGGCGCTCGGCGGCGCCACGTCGATGTTCTACGTGCGCGGCAACCACGAGTACCGCGGCCCGTTCGCGCGCGCGCTCGGCCCCTACCTGCACGCGCAGGACGCGCGCTACGACTTCGTCCGCGATGACGGCCCGCTGCACCTGATCGCAGTGGACACCGGCGAGGACAAGCCCGACGAGACCAACGTCTACGCCGGCCTCAACGACCTGCGCGACTACCGCCGCCAGGGGCTGGCGCGCTTCGGCCAGGCGCTGGCCGGCGCACGCACCCGCAGCGCGCCCTTCACCGTGGTGCTCGGCCACCAGCCGACCTGGGGCTGGACCGGCGGCGACAACGCGCAATGGACGCGTCTGGCCAACCAGGCCAAGGTGGACCTGTTCATCGCCGGCCACGTGCACCGCTTCATGCACATCAAGCCCGGCGAGTGGGGCAACGACTTTCCGATCCTGGTGGTCGGCCAGGACCAGGTCGCCTGGGTCGAGGCCGACGAGCGCACGCTGAAGGTGCGCGTCACGCGAACCGACGGCACACTGGTGGACAGCTTCACCCTGGAGCGCAGGCGCAAGTGACGGTTCGGCGCCGGGTGCGTGGCGTCACCGGCGTGCGGATTGCCGGTGACGGCCGGTCGCCGATCGCCGGCCCTCGGCGCCGGGCGCGGTGTATGGACGCTATCGGCCTGGTACCTCTGCATCGGCGGCGCGCACGGCTGAGATCACGGGTCGTAGCATCGCCGGCGATGCGACCCTACGGCCATGGTTCCCATGTTCAACGCCGCGGCTCCGAGTCCAGGGCCGCCACTTCCCCGGCGGCGAGCAGGAAGGCGCCGACGCCGTATACGTAGCTCGCGCCGGGCGGGTAGTCGCCCGGCGCGGCGCCGATCGGCTGGATGTCGCCGAGCCGGCCGTCGGCGTAGATCTCGCCGACCAGGCCGCGCCAGGCCCGCGCGACGACCGGCCGGTACGTGCCGGCGTCGAGCACGCCGTGGTGCACGCCCCAGGCCAGCGCATAGGTGATGAAGGCCGAGCCGGAGACTTCCGGCCGTGGATACGCTTCTGCATCCAGCAGTCCGGCGCGCCACAGCCCGTCGGCGCCCTGCAGCGCGGCCAGCCGTGCCGCCATCTCGCGGAACTGGCGCAGGTAGCGCGGTCGCTGCGGATAGTCCGCCGGCATCCGCGTCAGCACGCGCGCCAGGCCGGCCAGCACCCAGCCGTTGCCGCGGCTCCAGAACAACTTGCGGCCGTTGCGCTCGTGCTTGTCGAGGTAGGAGGCGTCGCGGCTGAACAGGTGTTCCTGCGGGTCGTACAGCAGCGCGCTGGTGATCCACCACTGCCGGTCCATGTAGTCGAGGTAGGCGCGCCGATGCGTGGCCTCCGCGAGGCCAGCCCAGGCCGGCGGCGCCATGAACAGCGCATCGCACCACCACCACAGCGGACGGTGTGGATCGTCCGCCGCGCGCATCTGCGCGTCGTAGCGTTCGCGCAGCGGTGCGAGCATCGCCGGATCGGGACGGCGCGCGTACAGCGCCAGCCAGGCCTGCGCCACCGCCTGGTCGTCGGCGTGGTGCTCGCGCGGTCCCAGGCCCCAGGCGAAGTGCTCGCCGGCGGCGCGGACGTGCGCGGCGTAGCGCGGGTCGTGCAGCAGGTCGGTCGCGCTCAGGAAGCCGAGGTACAGCGGCGCGAAGGTCCAGTCCAGGCTCGGGTGGTCGTGCACGCGGGCGAGTTGCCAGGCGGCGACCCGGCCGGCCGCGCGGCGCACGTCGGCCGGCTGCAGCGCGCCGGAAAGCTTCGCGCGGGGACCGGGGTCGGCCGGTGCGTCGCCGGCCCGCGGATCGTCCGCGCGGGCGCGGTGCAGCGGCAGCGCGACCAGCGTGGCGGCGAGCAGCCAGAGCAGGCCGCGCAGCAGGGCGGGCGTGGAAGGGCGAGGCTTCATCGGAGCTCCCGGCTGCGCCGGCGGCGGTTGAGGGAAGGGTCGAGCTTAGATACAGTCGCGCAATGTTTCAACGCATATTGAAACTTTCAATTAGTTTCGAATTGGCGGGACGGCACCGGCTTCGATGCCTGGCCGGGGCGCTCCTGCTTGCCGTGCTGCCGGCCCCGGCATGCGCCACCGCAACGGCGGATGCGCCGCTGCGCGTGGCCGTGGACAACCCGCTGGCGCTGGCGCGTTCCGGCGAGGTGCTCGAGCTGCCGCTGGCCGAGATCTGGCGGCGGCGGCCCGCGTGGCGCACGCGCGAGCTGGCCGTCCGCGAGGAAGGCCACGCGCGCTGGCTGCCCGCGCAACGCTACGCCAGCGATGGCGCCGCCGCGCCCGACCAACTGCTGGTGCAACTCGACCTGGCGCCGCGCGCCGCCGCAACGCTGGAGATCCTGCCGGCACCGGACGCCGCGGCGCGGGCGGCGAATCCGCTGTATGCGCGCAGCGTGCCGGAGCGCGACGACGATTTCGCCTGGGAGAACGACCGGGTGGCCTTCCGCATCTACGGGCCGGCGCTGGCGGCCAAGGGCGAGCTGTCCTCCGGCATCGACGTGTGGTCCAAGCGGCCGGGGCGGCAGGTCATCGACGCGTGGTACCGGCGCGACGCGGAGGGGCTGAAGCGCGGCGATCCCTCGTTGTCCTACCACGTCGACCGCGGCGATGGGCTGGACAGCTACGCGGTGGGCCACTCCCCCGGCACCGGCGGTACGGCAGCGTGGCGGGCCGATGGCCCGGCGTACTCGGGCAACGCGGCGCGGGTGCGGATCACCGCCATGGGACCGATGCGCCTGCGCTTCGAGGTCGAGTACGCGCCGTGGCACGCCGGCAAGGTTGTCGTGCGCGAGCGCAAGGTGGTCACGCTCGATGCCGGCTCGCACCTCAATCGCCAGGTCGCCACCTATCGTTTCGAGGGCGCGTCGCACCTGTCCATCGGCGCCGGCGTCACGGTGCACGCCGGCGCCGAAACCGCGCACGACGGCGCCTCACGCATCGCCGTGTGGGATACGCCACAGAAGCCGCGTGCCGGTCGCATCGCCACCGCGCTGGTGCTGCCGGCCGGCGAGGCGGCGCGCTACGTCGCCGGGCACGGCGCGGCATGGGCGCTGTTCGACGTCGCCGACGGCGGCAGCGTGCGCTTCGCCTCGGGCGCCGGCTGGCAGCGCGGCGACGTGCCTGATTTCGGGGCGTGGAAACGCTACCTGGACGACTACCGGCTGCGCTGGGCGCATCCCTTGCGCGTACGCTGGCCCGATCCGCCACCCACCCGCCGGCGCGGAGGAAAGCCACCATGCAGCGACGGACCTTCCTGCGCCTGAGCCTTCTTGCGCCGATGCTGGCCGCTTCCGGCGTTCGCCTCGAAGCGATGCCGGGAACGGCATTCGCGGCGACCGTGCCGGACGGCCGGCCGCACCGCTTCGCGCTGGGCCGGCGCCAGTTCCTGCTGGACGGCCAGCCGTTCCAGATCCGCAGCGGCGAGATGCATCCGGTGCGCATCCCGTCGGCGTACTGGCGCCAGCGCATCCGCATGGCCAGGGCGATGGGCCTCAACACGATCGCCATCTACCTGATGTGGAACGCGCTGGAACCTGCACCGGGTCGCTTCGATTTCGAGGGCCGCAACGACATCGCGCGCTTCATTGCGCTGTGCGCGGAGGAGGGCATGTGGGTCTACCTGCGGCCGGGTCCCTACGTCTGCGCCGAGTGGGACTTCGGCGGCCTGCCGCCATGGCTGCTGCACGAGCCGGACATCCGCGTGCGCGACCGCCACGACCGCCGCTACATGGATGCGGTGGCGCGCTACCTGGATGCCGTCGCGCCACGGGTGGCGCCGCTGATGGTGGCCCATGGCGGGCCGATCCTGATGGTGCAGGTGGAGAACGAATACGCCTCGTTCGGCAAGGATCGCGAGTATCTCGAAACGCTGCGGCGCATGTGGATCGAGCGTGGCATCGAGGGACCGTTCTCGGTGTCCGACGGCCTGGGCCAGATCCGCGAGGCGCGCACGTACCTCGAGGGTGCCGCGCTCGGCCTGGACGGAGACACCGATTTCGCCGGCGGCCAGGCGATCGCGGGCAAGGCGCCGGTGTGGGTGGGCGAGGGCTATCCGGGCTGGCTCACGCACTGGGGCGAGCCGGGCTTCCAGCACGGCGACTACCTGTCGACGCTGCGCCGCCTGCTCGCCGACGGACGATCGTTCAACCTGTACGTCGTGCACGGCGGCACCAATTTCGGCTTCGGCGCCGGCGCCAACGCGAAGGGCGACGGCAGCGACTTCCAGCCGGTGATCACCAGCTACGACTATGGCGCGCCGATCGACGAACGCGGCGCGCCCACCGCCGACTACCACCACTTCCGTGCCGCGATCGGCACGTCGCTCGGCCGCCGGTTGCCGGCGCTGCCGCCCGCGCCGGCGGGCATGCGCTTTCCCGATGTGACGCCCGAGCCCATCGCCTCGCTGTGGGATGCCCTGCCCGCACCGGTCGCTGCCGGGCGGCCGCAGTCCATGGAAACCTTGCTGGGCCAGTTGCACGGCCTGGTGCTGTACCGCACGCACATCGACGTCCCGCACGGCGGCCGCCTGCGGCTGGAAGGCGTGAGCGACTACGCGACCGTGTTCGTCGACGGGCGCTACCTCGGCCACGTGTCGCGACTGCGCCATGCCGGCCTGCACAGCGACGGCCGCATCGCGCTGCCGCCGACGAAGGGCAGGGCGATGCTGGACATCCTCGTCGACAGCTTCGGCCATGTCGGCTACGGCGCCTTCATGCGCGACCGCAAGGGCCTGCTCGGCGAAGCCTGGCTCGACGGGCGTCCGCTGCGCGGCTGGCAGATCCATGGCCTGCCGCTGGACGCAGCCCATCTGGCGAGCGTGCGTGCGGCCAGGGCATCGATCGTGCGCCCCGGCCGCTTCTTCCGCGCCAGGGTGACGCTCGACCGCGTGGGCGACACCTACCTGGACATGCGCGGGTGGAACAAGGGCTACCTGTGGCTCAACGGCCGGCTGCTCGGCCGCTACTGGCACATCGGTCCGCAGCAACGGCTGTTCTGCCCGGGCTGCTGGATGCGGAAGGGCGACAACGAGCTGCTGGTGCTCGACCTGCATCGAATGCAGCCCGCAACCATCGTCGGGGCGGACAGGTTGCAGGGCTGAACCCGGGCTTCCTCTTCCTTAGTGCCGGCAAGGGGAAGCCAAGAGCGCTACATGCGGAACACGCCGTAGCGCTGCGGCTCGATCGGCGCGTTCATCGATGCCGAGATCGCCAGTCCGAGCACGCGCCGGGTGTCCGCCGGATCGATGATGCCGTCGTCCCACAGCCGCGCGCTGGCGTAGTAGGGATGGCCCTGGCGCTCGTACTGCTCGCGGATCGGCGCCTTGAAGGCGTCCTCATCCTCGGCGCTCCAGCTCTTGCCGGACGCTTCCAGGCCGTCGCGCTTGACCGTGGCCAGCACGCTGGCGGCCTGCTCGCCGCCCATCACGGAAATGCGCGCGTTCGGCCACATCCAAAGGAAGCGCGCGCCGTAGGCGCGGCCGCACATGGCGTAGTTGCCGGCGCCGAAGCTGCCGCCGATCACCACGGTGAACTTGGGCACGTGCGAGCAGGCCACAGCAGTGACCATCTTGGCGCCGTCCTTGGCGATGCCGGCCTGCTCGTACTTCTTGCCGACCATGAAGCCGGTGATGTTCTGCAGGAACACCAGCGGCACGTTGCGCTGGTTGCACAGCTCGATGAAGTGCGCACCCTTGAGCGCGCTCTCGGCGAACAGGATGCCGTTGTTGGCGACGATGCCCACCGGGTAGCCGTGGATGTGCGCGAAGCCGGTCACCAGCGTCTTGCCGTAGCGCGCCTTGAACTCGTGGAATTCCGAACCGTCGACGATGCGCGCGATCACCTCGCGGATGTCGAACGGCCGGCGCGTGTCCTGCGGGATCACGCCATAGAGCTCCTCGGCCGCGTACTTCGGTTCGACCGGGGCCTGCAGCGCCAGCGGCATCGCCTTCCTGCGATTGAGGCTCGCCACCACGTCGCGGGCGATGGCCAGCGCATGCGCGTCGTTCTCGGCGAAGTGGTCGGCCACGCCGGAGACGGACGTGTGGACGTCCGCGCCGCCCAGCGTCTCGGCATCCACCACCTCGCCGGTGGCGGCCTTCACCAGCGGCGGACCGCCCAGGAAGATCGTGCCCTGTTCACGCACGATGATGGTCTCGTCGCTCATCGCAGGGACGTAGGCGCCGCCGGCGGTGCACGAGCCCATCACCACGGCGATCTGCGGGATGTTGAGCGCGGACATGCGCGCCTGGTTGTAGAAAATCCGGCCGAAGTGTTCCTTGTCCGGGAACACCTCGTCCTGCAGCGGCAGGAAGGCGCCGCCGGAATCGACCAGGTAGATGCACGGCAGCCGGTTTTCCAGCGCCACTTCCTGCGCGCGCAGGTGCTTCTTCACGGTCATCGGGAAATAGGTTCCGCCCTTGACCGTGGCGTCGTTGGCGACCACCACCACTTCGGTGCCGTTGACGCGGCCGATGCCGGTGATGATGCCGGCCGCCGGCGCGGCGTCGTCGTACATGCCGTGCGCGGCGAGCGGAGAGAGCTCCAGGAACGGCGAGCCCGGGTCGAGCAGGGCGCGGATGCGTTCGCGCGGCAGCAGCTTGCCGCGTGCGGTGTGCTTGTCGCGCGCCCTGGCGCCGCCGCCTTCGGCATGGCGCGCCAGTTGCGCCTTCAGGTCGTCGACCAGCGCGCGCAGCGCGGCGCTGGAGGCCTGGAAGTCGGGCGAACGGGGGTCGATCTGCGAGGCGATCATGCTCATGGGGCGGGACTCACAAGTCTGCTCATCGTCCAGGGACCTGGCGCAGGTCGGAGGCGCCGGCCAAACGAAGGATGATAACCGGCGACGGCATGCGAAGCCGTATTCGTACGCGAAGCCGCCTGCAGCCCCTGGATGGCGCCGATGTGCGCGAGCGCCATTCCGATGTAATCGAAGTTTCTGGCGGACATAAAAAAACCGGCCGCGAACGGCCGGTTTTTTTCGAACGAACGAACAGGGGATCAGTGACCCTTGTTCTTGTCGTCGGCAGCATCCTTGGCATTGCCAGCGGCGTCCTTGGCAGCGTCGGCAGCCTTGTCGGCCTGGTCGGCGGCGTTGCCGGCAGCGTCCTTGGCCTGCGACATCGCATCCTTGGACATGCTGTCGTTGGCCGGAGCGGCGGCCGAAGCGGCGGTCGCGGCCTGCTGGGCCTGGTCAGCAGCCTGGCCGGCGGCGTTGGCAGCGGTGGTGGCCTGCTGGGCAGCCTGGTCGGCGGCCGGCGAGCCGGTCTGCGCCGCAGCCTGCTGGGCCTGGTCAGCGGACTGCTGGGCCTGGTCGGCGGACTGCTGGGCGTCCTGCGCGGAATCCTGCGCGCCGTTGCTGCAAGCCGCCAGCAGCGCGACGAGCGCGGAGGCGAGTAGGGTACGCGTCAACTTCATGGTGGATCTCCTTTGCCGTGGAATGCCGTTTTGGCCGCGTATTAATAGCGCTTTCGACGTACACGCGCCATATGTTTTACCGAAGGCCCTTCAGTACGTATTAAAAAGCCGGTTAACAGGCTTTCATTCGCGTCGTGGACAGAAGGTGACGGCTGGCGAGCCATTGCCAAACGCGCAGGCGGCTACGGCCGGCCATGCGCGAAGGCTGTCCACGGGCAGCTCAGTCGAGCCGTTCCACCGCGATCGCCGTGGCCTCGCCGCCGCCGATGCACAGTGCCGCCACGCCGCGCTTGAGGCCGCGGGTCTTCAGGGCGTTGAGCAGGGTGACCACCAGGCGCGCGCCGCTGGCGCCGATCGGGTGGCCGAGCGCGCAGGCGCCGCCGTTGACGTTGAGCTTCTCGTGCGGCACGCCGAGCTCGCGCATCGGCGCCATGGCGACCACGGCAAAGGCCTCGTTGACCTCGAACAGGTCGACGTCCGCGACCGTCCAGCCGGCCTTGTCCAGCACCTTCTGGATCGCGCCGACCGGCGCGGTGGTGAACCACTCCGGCTCCTGCGAGTTGGTGGCATGGGCGACGATGCGCGCCAGGGGCTCGAGGCCGCGCGCCTTGGCGTCGTCGGCCGACAGCAACACCACCGCGGCGGCGCCGTCGGAAATGCTGGAGGAGCTGGCCGCGGTGATGGTGCCGTTCTCCTTGCGGAAAGCCGGCTTCAGGGTCGGGATCTTGTTGATGTCCGAGCGGCCGGGCTGTTCGTCGGTATCGACCACCACGTCGCCCTTGCGGCCCTTGACCGTGACCGGGACGATCTCGCCGGCGAACGCGCCGGAGGCCTGCGCCGCCTGCGAGCGCTTGACCGACTCGATCGCGAAGGCGTCCTGGTCCTCGCGGGTGAAGTGGTACTTGTCGGCGCACTGCTCGCCGAACACGCCCATCGCCTTGTTGTCGTAGGGATTGGTCAGGCCGTCGTAGGCCATGTGGTCGACCAGCTGGCCGTCGCCATAGCGGATGCCGGTGCGGGCGGCGACCATGTGCGGAGCGTTGGTCATCGACTCCATGCCGCCGGCGACCACCACCGCGGCCGAGCCGGCCTTGATCAGGTCGTGGCCCAGCATGATCGCCTTCATGCCCGAGCCGCACACCTTGTTGATGGTGGTGCAGCCGACGGCGGGCGGCAGGCCGGCGCCGAGCGAAGCCTGGCGCGCCGGCGCCTGGCCGAGGTTGGCGGTCAGCACGCAGCCCATGATCACTTCGCTGACCTCGGCCGGTGCCACGCCGGACTGCTCCAGCGCCGCGCGGATCGCGGTCGCGCCGAGGGTGGGCGTGGGTACGCCGGTGAACTGGCCGAGGAAGGAGCCGATGGCGGTGCGCTTGGCGCCGGCGATGACGACGTCGGACATGGGGATTCTCCGCGAGGCTTGGGCGCGCCCGGCGCGCCGTGGACGATTGCCCATTATCGCAGCCTATGCCGCAGTGCGGCAAACCAGGTCCCCCCGCGCAGCCGTGCACGCTTTGCGCGCGCATGGTTGTGGGAAACTGATCGTGGTTGCGGGCATGGCTACGCACGGTTGCGCAGGGCCCGCGGGAATGGACTGCATTGTCGTTCGGGGGAATGGACATGAAGAATGGGCTGCTGCGCCGGCGTGACCTGGCGCTGGGGATCGTCGTGGCGTTGGGCTTGAGCGCCTGCGGCGGTGGTGGCGGCAATGTGCGGCCCTCGCCGCCGCCCGCGACGCCACCGACCACGCCCACCACCGAGCAGCCGCCGGTCGATGCGCAGCTCAAACTGACCAACACCTACGCCGCGCACAGCCAGGGCTACACGGGCGCGGGCGTCATCATCGGCATCGTCGACAGCGGCGTGATGCGCAACCATCCGAGCCTGGCCGGCCGGGTGATCGACGAGCTGATCTACGTCGACCCGAAAGAGAACGACACCAGCGTCGACGACGTGGTCGGCCACGGTACCTGGGTTTCGCAGATCGCCGCCGGCGCGCCGGTCGGCCAGTTTCCGGGCGGTATCGCGCCGGGCGCCAAGCTGGTCTCGGCACGCATCATTTCCGACAAGGAGCCGTCCGATGACGGCTCCGGCCAGGGCAATGCGGTGGGCGCCTCGGATGCGGACTTCTTCGGGCAGTACCTCAACCCCGACCTGATCAAGGACGGCGTGCGCATCCAGAACAACTCCTGGGGCGGCATCTATTGGGACACCACGGACGCCAGCATCAACCAGGCCTTCGGCGCGGCGTACGACGACTTCGTCCTCAACCACGACGGGCTGGTGGTATTCGCCGCCGGCAACGACGGCAAGGCCCAGCCCAGCGACATCGCCGCCTTGCCCAGCCTGGCGCCGGAACTGGAACGCGGCTGGCTGGTCGCGGTGGCGGCCGACAGCAACAGCGCCGCCGCCGGCAACACCAGGCTGGCCGATTATTCCAACGCCTGCGGCAAGGCGATGCGTTACTGCCTGACCGCGCCCGGTGACGTCATCGTGACCGACAAGGATTACCCCACCGGCGACCCGAACAACGACTACTGGGTCGTGACCGGCACCTCCTTCGCCGCGCCGCAGGTATCCGGCGCCGCGGCGCTGGTGTGGGAGGCGTATCCCTATTTCACCAACGACCTGGTGCGGCAGACGCTGCTGGGCACGGCCGACGACCTGGGTACGCCCGGGCCGGACGCGGTGTTCGGCTACGGCATGCTCGACGTGGGCGCGGCCGTCAACGGGCCGGCGAAGTTCGACTGGGGCGACGTGACCGTCAACTTCACCGGCGAATCGAACTGGAACAACAAGATTTCCGGCGCCGGCGGCCTGGTCAAGCAGGGCAGCGGCACGCTCAACCTGACCCAGGTTTCCAGCTATACCGGCCTCACGCGGATCGAAGGCGGCATCCTCAATGCGCAGTCGCTGGCCGGCGCGGTGCAGATCGGCGCCGCCGGCACGCTGGGGCCGGTCGCCACGATCGGCGGCGACGTGACCAACGCCGGCGTGCTCACGGTGGGCAACGACGACGTGCACGTGTCCGGCAACTACAGCCAGCAGGGCGCTGGCCGCCTGGCGCTGGTGCTCGGCTCGGAGTTGCGCGTCGCCGGGACGGCCACGCTTGCCGGCGGCGATCTCTACGTCACCGGCAAGCGCTCCGATTACGTGATGAGTGCGCATACCGAGGTGCTCACTGCGGCGGGCGGACTGACCGGCACGTTCAGTGCGATCAACGCGGCCTCGAACGTGATGCTCACGGCTACGCCCGGCTACGACGCCAACAGCGCGTGGCTGGACGTGACCCGCGCTGACGTGACGGCGATCAGCGGCATGAGCTACAGCGCGTCGAGCTACAACGCCGCGCAGCGCGTGGAAGGCGCCTTCGCGCAGCTCGATCACCAGTTGGAACAGCACGGCGCCACCTCGGCCGCGGCGGCCAACGGCTTCATCGCCGGCGCGGCGCACCTGCAGCAAGCGGCCACGCTGGCCAGCGCCAGCGATTCGCTGGAGAGCCTTTCCGGCCAGTTGCACGCAGCCAGCGCGGCGATGACCTTCGAGGCGATCGACGCGGGCACGCGCGCGCTGTCCGACCGCTTCGACCGCCTGCTCGACAGCAGCGGCACCGGCGGCTGGATGCAGGATCTGGGCTACCACGGCGGCATGGCGCGCAACGGCTACGCCAACGTCGGCGTGGATCTCTCCGGCACGCTGGTCGGGCAGGACATGCGCCTGGGCAACAGCGGCGTGGCCGGCTTCGCGCTGAGCCAGTCGCAGGGCCTGGGCCGCCTGGCCGAAAGCGCAGACCAGGGCCGCAGCCACGCGCTCGAAGGCATGCTCTACGGCGGCCTGGTGCGCGGCAACGCCTACCTGATGGGCCGCGTGGGTACGGGCAGCTACCGCGAAACCATGCGCCGCAACCTGCAGCTCGGTCCGGCCGTCGCCGGCGTGGCGAGCGACAGCCACGGCCGCTACGACGTCGCCTATGGCGAGAGCGGCTACCGCACCACGCTGGGCCGGCTGACGCTCACGCCGTATGCCAGCCTGCAGTACGCACGCATCGACAGCAGCGGCTTCGACGAGCCGGGCGCGTGGGGCTTCGGGCTGAAGGCCAACGCGCGCACGATCCAGCGCTGGCAGGCGGGCCTGGGCCTGCGCGCCGCGCGGCAGTGGAACCTCGCCAACGGCGGCAGCCTGGACCTGCAGGCGCACCTGGCCTGGCAGCGTGCGTTCGCCATGCGCGGGGACGTGTTCGAGGCCAGCTTCACCGGCATCGACCAGTGGGCGCCGCTGGGCGGCATCGGCCTGTCGCGCTACGGCGGCGTGGTCGGCATGACGCTGGACTGGGCGATGACGCCGCGGACGGGCCTTGCATTCGGCCTCGACCACCGTTTTGCCCAGCACGAGCGCGGCAGCATGGCGACGATGGCGTACCGGTTGTCGTTCTAGGCGTTGCCCGGATGGGGAGGGTGGGCTGAAGCCCACCCTACGAAAAAGGCCCGCGGTGCGGGCCTTTTTTCTTGCCGTACGATGGCGCGCAACGTGGCACCGTAGGGTGGGCTTCA
>NZ_JBCNYA010000050.1:0-14737 GCF_049727805.1 Frateuria sp. YIM B11624 | reverse complement strand
GATATTGCTCATCTGAAATCCTCGAATCTTGGTGCGCCGTGGCGGCGGACCGCCACGGCGCAAGTGAAAGGCTTACTCGGCGTCGGCCTGCTCGCGACGGCCACGGCCGCCGTCACGACGCGGCGCGCCGGCGCCCTTCCTGGCGGGACCGCGGCTGTCGCGTTCGCGACGGGCCGGGGCGGCCTTGCGCTCGTCCTTGGCGACCGGGTTGCCTTCCTCGTCCAGCTCGACGAACTCGTTGGCGTCGCCATGGGCGGCGTCCGGAGCGGCAGCCTTGCCTTCCAGGATGGAGTCGGCGGCGGCGCGGGCGTACAGCTGGATGGCGCGGATGGCGTCGTCGTTGCCCGGGATGGCGTAGTCCACCAGTTCCGGGTTGTAGTTGGTGTCAACGACCGCGACCACGGGGATGCCGAGCTTCTTGGCTTCCTGCACGGCGATGTCTTCATGGCCGATGTCGACCACGAACAGCGCGTCGGGCAGGCGGTTCATGTTCTTGATGCCGCCCAGCGAATTCTCGAGCTTGTCGCGCTCGCGGCGCAGCGAGAGCACTTCGTGCTTGACCAGCTTGTCGAAGGTGCCGTCGGTCTCGGCCGCTTCCAGCTCCTTCAGGCGCGCGACCGACTGCTTGACGGTGCGGAAGTTAGTCAGCATGCCACCCAGCCAGCGGGCGGTGACGAACGGCATGCCGGCGCGAGCGGCCTCTTCGGCCAACGGCTCGCGGGCCGAACGCTTGGTGCCGACGAACAGGATGGTGCCGCGCTTCTGCGCCAGGCCCGACAGGAAGTTCATCGCGTCGGTGAACAGCGGCAGGGTCTTCTCGAGGTTGATGATGTGGATCTTGCCGCGCGCGCCGAAGATGTACGGGGCCATCTTCGGGTTCCAGTAGCGGGTCTGGTGACCGAAATGCACGCCAGCTTCGAGCATCTGGCGCATGGTGACTTGAGCCATGGTGGTATTCCTGATTGTTGGGCCGCTATGGGAACGACCCGGGGGTTGGGACCTCCACGCATCCCCGGCCTCGACCGCGGTCGTCGGAAGACGAACCGCGGCACCCCGAAGACGGTGCCGATGCGTGTGTGGCGTTGGTTGGGCTTGGCAGCGCATGGGCGCTACAATCCCGTTTCGTCTTGCGCCGTTGACCTCGCTCGAGGTCTTCAGCGGCTTGCAAAACCGTGCAATTGTAGCCGGCATGCCGGCCTGGCGGCAAGTTGCCGGCCTTCCGGCGGCGCCGTCCCCTCCGAAGCGGATTCCATGGCCATTACCCTCAAATCTCCCCAGGACCTCGAAGGCATGCGCGTCGCCGGCAAGCTGGCGGCCGAAGTGCTGGCGCTGCTCAAGGAGCACGTCAAACCGGGCGTCACCACCGAGGAACTGGACCGGATCGCCTACGAGCACATCGTCAACGTGCAGAAGGCCGTGCCCGCCAACGTGGGCTACAACGGCTTCCCCAAGACGCTGTGTACCTCGGTCAACCACGTGATCTGCCACGGCATCCCGTCGCCGGGCAAGGTGCTCAAGGACGGCGACATCGTCAATCTGGACGTCACCGTCATCAAGGACGGCTGGCACGGCGACACCAGCCGCATGTACTTCGTCGGCAACCCGTCGGTGCTGGCCAAGCGCCTGGTGGAGACCACCTATGAGGCGATGATGCGCGGCATCGAGCAGGTGCGGCCCGGCGCCCATCTGGGCGACATCGGCCACGCGATCCAGAAGCACGCCGAGGTGGCCGGCTTCTCGGTGGTGCGCGAGTACTGCGGCCACGGCATCGGCAAGGTCTACCACGACGAGCCGCAGGTGCTGCACTACGGCAAGCCCGACACCGGCGTGGAACTGAAGAAGGGCATGACCTTCACCGTCGAGCCGATGATCAACGCCGGCAAGCCGCAGACCCGGCAACTGCCGGACGGCTGGACGGTGGTCACCAAGGACCACTCGCTCTCGGCGCAGTGGGAGCACACCGTGGCGGTGACCGACGACGGCTTCGAGATCCTCACGCCCTGGCCGGATGCCTGAGGCGGGAACGCCCCCATCCGCCTGCCGGCACCTTCCCCCGTGAACGGGGGAAGGCTCGATAGGCGAGTGCGCGACAAGTGATCCTTCCCCCGCTGGCGGGGGAAGGTGCCGACAGGCGGATTGGGGGAGGCCCACGACCATGCCTCATCCGGTGCGGGCCGCTAAGCTTCCCGGGTGACCATTGCACCCGCCATTCCCGCACTTCCGCGTCTTCCCCCGGCCGTGCCGCGCTCGGGCGTCTCGACCGAAGCCCGCCGCGCGCTGCGCCAGTTGCTCGATGACATCGACCGCGCGCTGGCCACCGCCTTCCGCGACGGTGCCGACGCCGGCGCTCTGGCCGGGCGCCGCGGCGACGCGGTCGCACGCGTGGTCGCCCACGTCTGGACCGCCTGCCTGGGCGAGGTCGAAGGCGCCGCGCTGTTCGCCGTCGGCGGCTTCGGCCGTGGCCTCCTGTTCCCCCATTCGGACGTCGACCTGCTGGCGCTGGTGCGCGAGGCGCAGCCGGCCCGCCTGCGCGCGCTGGAGCAGTGCTTCGCCACGCTGTGGGACGTCGGCCTGAAGGTCGGCCACGCCGTGCGCGATCCGCTGCAGTGCCGCGCGCTGGCCGCGCAGGAAGCCAGCGTGTTCACCAGCCTGCTCGACGCGCACCGGCTCGCCGGCGATCCGGCGATGGACGCGGACCTGCGCGCCATCGTCGACGACCCGGCGCTGTGGCCGCCCTCGGCTTACCTGGCCGTGCGCCTGGCCGAGCGCGACGCCCGCCACGCCCGCTACGACGACACCGCCTACAACCTCGAACCGAACATCAAGGAAGGCCCGGGCGGCCTGCGCACGCTCGACGCGCTGCGCTGGCTCGGGCTGCGCCTGGCGCATGCCGACGGCTTCGGGGCGATGGTCGGCGAAGGCCTGCTCGACCCGGCCGAGTGCGCCACGCTGGAGGCATCCGAGGCAACCTTGCGCCGCTACCGCTACGCGCTGCACCTGGAGGCCGGCCGCGCCGAGGAACGGCTGCTGTTCGACTACCAGCGCGCGCTGGCCGCGCGGCTGGGCTTCGTCGACGAACACGCCACCAACCTGGGCGTGGAGCAGTTCATGCAGGGCTACTACCGTGCCGCCAGCCAGATCGAGCGGCTGGGCGTGCAGATCGTCGAACGTTTCGAGGAGATGCTCGAGCCGGCGCAGGCCGCCGTGCCGGTGGGCGAGGACTTCCTGCGCTACGGCACGCGCCTGGCGGCGCGCGACCCGGACGTGTTCCTGCGCCGCCCCGCGGCGCTGGTGGAAGCATTCAGCGCGCGCCTGGACGCGCCGGGCATCGTCGGCTTCACCGCCGACACCATGCGCCGCATCCACCAGGCCACCGCGCAGCTCGACGGCGCGCTGGCCGACGACCGCGAAGTGCTGGCGGCGTTCCTGCGCCTGCTGCGCCAGGGCGCGCGCTCGGTCGACGCGCTGTGGCGGATGAACCGGCACGGCCTGCTGGCGGCGATCCTGCCCGCCTTCGGCCGCGTGTTCGGCCGCATGCAGTACGACCTGTTCCACGTCTACACGGTCGACGAGCACACCCTGCGCGTGCTGCACAACGTGGCGCGCTTCGCCGATCCGGCCGCGCAGGCGGAGTTCCCGCTCGCCCGCGAGATCTGGCCGACACTGCCCACGCCCGAGGTGCTGCTGCTGGCGGCGCTGTTCCACGACATCGCCAAGGGCCGCGGCGGCCACCATTCGGTGCTGGGCGAGGAGGAGGCGCGCGCCTTCTGCACCAGGCTCGGCCTGCCGCCCAACGACGTCGAGCGCGTGGCCTGGCTGGTGCGCCATCACCTGTTGATGAGCGTCACCGCGCAACGCCAAGACATCACCGACCCGGACGTGGTCGCGCGCTTCGCCGACGTGGTGGAGAACCGCGAGCAACTGGGCCAGCTCTACCTGCTCACCATCGCCGACATCATCGGCACCAGCCCCAAGCTGTGGAACGGCTGGAAGGACCGCCTGCTCGCCGACCTCTACGGCGCCACCCGCTACGCGCTGCGCAGCGACGTGGAACTGCCGCGCGACGCCGCCACCCGCGTGCGCGAATGCCAGGGCTACGCGCTGCCGCTGCTGGAGGCCGACGGTTTCGATACGGCCACGGTGACGCGCGTATGGGACGGCTTCCCGCAGGCCAGCTTCCTGCGCCACCGGCCCGAGCAGATCGCCTGGCAGACCGCGGCGATCCTGCGCGCGGACGGCGCGCTGCCGTTGATCGCGGTGCACCCGCTGTCGGTGCGCGGCACCACCGAATTGTTCGTCTACACGCCCGACCGCGACGGTCTGTTTGCCACGGTCACCGCGATGCTCGACCGCCTGCGGCTGTCGGTGCTCGAGGCGCGGGTACTGGTCTCCCCGCACGGGATGGCGCAGGACACCTTCCTGCTGCTGGATACCGAAACGCAGCAGCCGGCCACGCCCGCGCGTGCGGACGAACTGCAGCAGCGCCTGGCCCGCGCACTGGCCCAGACCGTGCCTGTGCATCCGGCGCGGCGCAACGCGTCGCGCCAGCTCAGGCACTTCCAGATGACGCCGCGCATCGCCTTCCATGCCGCCGGCGGGCGCACCCAGCTGGCGCTGGTGTGTACCGATCGTCCCGGCCTGCTCGCCGCCGTGGCGCAGGCGATGGTCGAGGCGCAGGTGCGCGTGCACGACGCGCGCATCGCCACCTTCGGCGAACGGGTGGAGGACTTCTTCCAGCTCACCGACCGCCACGACGCGCCGCTGGGCGAGACGCAGCAGGAGCAGTTGAAGCAGGCGTTGCTGGCACGGCTGGGGCAGGGCAGCTAGGCGTTCCCGCGTCCGCCGCTCACGCCACCGCGTCGGCGCCCCACAGCGCTTCCATGTCCACCTCGATGTCGAGCGCGGCCAGGTTCACCACCTCGCTCACATGGTGCGCCTCGACGTCGCCGCGGCGGCGGATCGGCGTCGGCGTGCGCAGGCCGTCGTGCGTGGTGAGCGAGGACACCACCGGCTGGTGGCTGGCTGGCCCGCGCTGGGTCACCACCGCGATCGAGCCGTTGCGCAGGCGCACCCCGGTGCCGGGCGGGTAGATCCCCAGCGTCTTGATGAAGATGCGGGCGAGCCGCTCGTCCAGCGCCGCGCCTTCGTTGAGGAACAGCCAGCGCAGCGCGAGGTTGGGTTGCAGCGGCGGCCGATAGTCGCGGCCGGAAACGCGCGCGCAATAGACGTCCGCCAGCGCCAGCAGGCGCGCTGGCCGGCCGATCTCCTCGCCGCGCTTGCCGCCGGGATAGCCGCTGCCATCGGCGCGCTCGTGGTGGTCGCGCACGGCATTGAGCCAGGCGGCGCTGGTGATGCCGTGGTCGCGCAGCCTGGCCACGCCGAGCCGGCAGTGCGCGCGCACCGCCGCCTGCTGCTCGTCCGACAGCGGCCCCTCCAGCGCGACCAGCTGGTCGTGCAGCTCGAACATGCCGATGTTCATGGTCAGCGCGGCCGAGACCGTGGCGGCCAGCTCGATCGGGTCCAACCCCATCGCCGCGCCGGTGAGCTGGCAGGCGATCGCGGCATTGACGGCGTGGCGCGTTCCGTACGGGCCGTCGGCACGCAGCAGGATGCTGGCCAGGGTGACGTCGGGATGGCGCCGGCAGGCGTCACGCACCCGCTCGGCGATGTCCGCCACGGTGCCGGGGAAGTCCGCCGGCGCCGGGTCGGCGAGCAGGGCCTGCAGCCGTTCGCGCGCCTCCAGCACCAATGCCAGCGGGGAAGGCTCCGGTGGCAGGAACGGGCCGCGGCACTCCTCTTCGGAGCCGTAGAAGAGCCCGTGCTGCAGCAGCTTTTCCAGTTGCGCGTCGCTGCCGATCACCTGGCCCAGGCGCATGAGCAGCTTGCCTCTGGCATCGTAGGCATTGAACCGCAGAGGTTGTCCGACCGTGATCTCGGCCGGGTCGATCGGGCGCCGTGGCATGGCTTCGCTTCTCCGGCTCCGCCGCAGCGCGAGAGCCGCCGGGGAGCCACTGGAGATCGGCCGTGCGGGCGCAAACTTGAGTTTTCCGGCTTGCACGCACGCCCTCTCCGTATACTTGGGCGCTCCCGCATGCATCCATCAAGGCGCGCCTCCATGCCCTCCATCGACACCCTGATCGACGACGCCTTCGAGCGCCGCAACGAGCTCAGCCAGAGCGAGATCGAAACCCATCTGCGCCCGGCGCTCGCCCAGGTGATGGAACTGCTCGAACAGGGCGAGCAGCGCGTCGCCGAGCCCGACGGGCAAGGCGGCTGGAAGGTCAACCAATGGCTGAAGAAGGCGGTGCTGCTGTACTTCCGCATCAATGGCAACCGCGTGGTCGATGGCGGCCCGGCGCTGGCCTTCGACAAGGTGCCGCTGCGCTTCGGCCACGGCAACGACATGGAGCTGGAAAACCTCGGCGCGCGCGTCGTCCCCGGCGCGCTGGTGCGCCGCGGCGCGCACATTGCCAAGGACGCGGTGCTGATGCCGAGCTACGTCAACATCGGCGCCTACGTCGGCGCCGGCAGCATGATCGACACCTGGGCAACGGTCGGCTCCTGCGCGCAGATCGGCGCGCGCGTGCACCTGTCCGGTGGCGTCGGCATCGGCGGCGTGCTGGAGCCGCTGCAGGCCAACCCCACCATCATCGAGGACGACTGCTTCATCGGCGCGCGCTCGGAAGTGGTCGAGGGCGTGGTGGTGGAGAAGGGCAGCGTGATCGGCATGGGCGTTTTCTTAAGCCAGTCCACGCGCATCTACGACCGCGCCACCGGCGAGGTCAGCTACGGGCGCGTGCCGGCCGGCAGCGTGGTGGTGGCCGGCAGCTTGCCGGCGAAGGATGGCAGCCACAGCCTGTATGCCGCGGTGATCGTCAAGCGGGTCGACGAGAAGACCCGCGCCAAGACCGGCATCAACGAACTGCTGAGGAGCGCCGAATGAGCGTCACCCTGTACGGCCTGCCCACCTGCGACACCTGCCGCAAGGCGCGCAACTGGCTGGCGCGTTTCGAGGTGCCGCACGACTTCGTCGACTACCGCGCCAATCCGGTACCGGCCGCCACGCTCAAGGCCTGGGCGCAGCAACTGGGCGGCTGGGAGAAGCTGGTCAACAAGTCCTCGACCACTTGGCGCAACCTGCTGCCGCAGCGCAAGAACCCGGGCAGCGACCCGGAGTGGACGCTGCTGCTGAAGGAATATCCGGCGCTGGTGCGTCGCCCGGTGGTGGTAGAGGACGATGGATCGGTGAGCGTGGGCTTCACCGACAACGGCTTCAAGAAGCTGTTCGGCCGCTGAGCCGCGGCACGCGGCGCCGTCAGAAGTCCAGCCGCCACACCTGCCCGACCAGGTCGTGGCCGAAGCTGTGGTGCGCGTACTCGTGCACCAGGCGGAAGCCGGCCTCCTGATAGAGGTGGCGCGCCGCCGCCAGCACGTCGTTGGTCCACAGCGTCATGCCCCGGTAGCCGGCCGCGCGCGCGAAGCCGACGCATTCGCCCACCAGCCGGCGGCCCACCCCCGCGCCGCGCGCGATGGGGTCGACCAGCAGGCAGCGCAACTGCGCCAGCTCGGGTTCCTCCGCGTTGCGCACGACGAACACGCAGCCGGCGCGTTCGCCGTCAAGCTCGGCGATCCACAGTCGCTCCATGGCTGGGTCGTGCCGCATGGCGAAGGCCGCAAACAGGCTCGCGACCAGTGCCTCGAACGAGCCGTCCCAGCCGTACTCCTCGGCGTACAGATGACCGTGGCGCTCGATCGCCCAGCCGATGTCGCCGGGCCGATGCGTGCGCACCGTCAGCGAAGCGGCGCGCCGGTCATGCGATGGCGCGAGCGCATGCTGCACGCGCCGCAGGCTGGTCAGCAGGTCGCCGCGCGTGGCAGCGGGCAGGCCGGAGAGCAGCGCCTTCGACTGGCGCTGCGAGCGCCCATCCAGCCCGCGGAACGCACGCCGCCCGGCGGCCGTCAGGTGGAGCGTCACCTGGCGCGCATCCTCCGAGGAACGGTTGCGGGCGATCAGGCCCTGCTCCACGAAGCCCTGCACGATACGGCTGAGGTAGCCCCGATCCAGTTCCAGCGCCGCGCCGATCTGCGACGCCGTGGCCGGCTGGCGGCGGGCGAGCTCGAACAACACGCGTGCCTGGGTCAGCGAAAAGGCGCTGTCGAGCAGGCCCTTGTCCAGCGCGCCGATGCGCTGGGTATAGAAGCGATTGAAGCTACGCAAGGCCGCGATCTGCTCGTCGCGCACGTCGGAGTCCATGGCGAATCTCCCGCAAGGCTGCGGCGAGTATGCCATATGGTTGACTCAGTCAACTATTGGCACGGATGCGGCGGTGGCCTTGCGGGCCGTACGTGCTCCGGCCTGCTTGCTATGCTGCGTCGCTGTCGATTCGGTGCCCGCCTGTCCATGTCCGACGTCCTCGACCTGACCCTCGAGCTGATCCGCCGCCGCTCGGTGACGCCCGCCGATGCGGGTTGCCAGGTGCTGCTCGCCCAGCGCCTGGCGCGGGCCGGTTTCGCGATCGAGCACCTGCGCCACGGCGAGGTGGACAACCTCTGGGCGACGCACGGCAGCGGCGGGCCGACGCTGGTCTTTCTCGGCCACACCGACGTGGTGCCCAGCGGACCGGAGGCGGACTGGGCCTCGCCGCCGTTCGAGCCGATGGTGCGCGACGGCCGCCTGTACGGCCGCGGCGCGGCCGACATGAAAGGCTCGGTGGCGGCGATGGCGCTGGCGCTGGAGCGCTTCGCCGCCGCCCATCCGCACCACCCCGGCCGCGTGGCGCTGTTGCTGACCAGCGACGAGGAAGGGCCGACCAACCTCGACGGCGTGCGCCGCGTGGCGGAGGTCTTTCGCCTGCGCGGCGAGCGGCTGGACTGGTGCGTGGTGGGCGAGCCCTCCTCGAAGCAGCGGCTGGGCGACCTGATCCGCGTCGGCCGCCGCGGCTCGCTCTCGGGCACGCTCACCGTGCGCGGCGTGCAGGGGCACGTGGCCTATCCGGAGAAGGCGAAGAATCCCATCCACGCCTTCGCCCCGGCGCTGGCGGAGCTGGCGGCCACCCGCTGGGACGAGGGCAACGCGGATTTCCCGCCGACCTCGTTCCAGGTGTCCAACCTCAACGCCGGCACCGGCGCCAACAACGTGATCCCCGGCGCGCTGGTGGCGCAGATCAACTTCCGCTATGCCACCGCGAGCACGGCCGCCGACCTGCGCGCGCGCACCGGGGCGATCCTCGACCGCCACGGCCTGGACTGGCAACTGGACTGGAACCTCTCCGGCGAGCCGTTCCTGAGTCCCGCCGGCGGCCTGCTGCGCGAAACCGTATGTGCCGTGTGCCGCGAGCTGTGCGCGGTGCAGCCGGAGCAGAGCACCGGCGGCGGCACCTCCGACGGCCGCTTCATCGCGCCGCTGGGCGCCGAGGTGGTCGAATTGGGACCGGTCAACGCCACGATCCACAAGGTGGACGAATGCGTGGCCGTGGAAGACCTGGAGCGGCTGCCGGCCCTCTACCAGGCGATCTGCGAAAGGTTGCTGGGTTAAGCGCGCGAGGCGGGAAAGGGATAGCCAGCGGCGCTTCGGCTCCCTCTTCCGTCTTTTATCGGGAAGGGGAAGAGGGCCAGGGTGAGGCGCCGGCGACAGGCCAGCCTACGGAGCGGCCGCCATCCCGCATCCCGCCGCCCGCTCCAGCATCACCACCCGCTCCTGTGCGTTCTGCGTCATCCCCGCGGCGCGCTCGAACTCCACGCGCGCCTCGTCGCCGCGTCCCAGCTTCGCCAGCAGGTCCCCCCGCACCGCCGGCAGCAGGTGATAGCCGGCCAGCGCGGGCTCGTCGCGCAGGGCATCGACCAATGCCAGGCCGGCAGCCGGCCCGTCGGCCATCGCCACCGCCACGGCGCGATTGAGTTCCACCACCGGCGAGGGCGCCACGCGCGCGAGCCGGGCGTAGAGCGCGGCGATGCGCGTCCAGTCGGTCGCCTCCGCGGTGGCCGCGCGCGCGTGGCAGGCGGCGATGGCCGCCTGCAGCGCGTACGGGCCATCGGCACCGCCGAGCCGGCCGACCCGCTCCAGCGCATCCAGCCCGCGATGGATCAGCAACTGGTCCCACAGCGCCCGGTTCTGTTCCAGCAGCAACACCGGGCGGCCATCCGTGCCGACGCGCGCGTGGCTGCGCGAGGCCTGGATCTCCATCAGCGCCAGCAGTCCCAGCACCTCCGGCTCGCGCGGCATCAGCCCGGCCAGCGTGCGGCCCAGGCGCAGGGCCTCCTCGCATAGCGCCGGGCGCATCCAGTCGTCGCCCGCGGTGGCGGTGTAGCCCTCGTTGAAGATCAGGTAGATCACGCCGAGCACGGCGGCCAGGCGCGTCGACAACTCCTCGCCGCGCGGCACCTCGAAAGGCACGCGCTTGTCGGCCAGCGTGCGCTTGGCGCGCACGATGCGCTGGGCGATGGTCGGCTCGGCGGCCAGGAAGGCGCGCGCGATCTCCGCGGTGGTGAGGCCACCGAGCAGGCGCAGGGTGAGCGCCACCTGCGCCTCGGTGGAGAGCGCCGGATGGCAGGCGGTGAAGATCAGCCGCAGCAGGTCGTCGCCGATGTCGTCGTCGAGCGCTTCCAGGTTCGGCATCGTGAACGCCTCGTGCTCCGGGTCGCCATCCAGCGCCGCGTGCTTGCGCTCGACCAGCTGGCGGTGCCGCAGCAGGTCGATGCCGCGTCGCTTGGCCGCCGTCATCAGCCAGGCGCCCGGGTTGTCCGGCACGCCCGAGGTCGGCCAGCGCTCCAGCGCCGCGACCAGCGCGTCCTGCGCCAGTTCCTCGGCAAGGTCGATGTCGCGCACGACGCGGATCAGCGCGGCGACAAGCTTGGGCGCTTCCAGGCGCCAGACGGTTTCGATCGCGCGGTGGGTGTCGGCTTGGCTCATGCGGCCGATCAGACCACCGCACGCCGGAGCCGGCAAGCCCGCGTCAGCCCTTGCCGGCGAGTTCCCCGCGCATGCGTTCCTCGGCCGCGCGCAGCTCGGGCGTCAGCGCCTCGCCGAAGTCGTCCGCCTCGAACACCGGGCGAATCTCGACCGAGCAGTCGCCCTCGAACGGCGCCGGGCAGCGGCGCACCCATTCCAGCGCCTCGTCCATCGAACGCACCTGCCACAGCCAGAAGCCGGCGATCAGCTCCTTGGTCTCGGTGAACGGGCCGTCCACCACGCTGCGCCCACCGCCCGCGAACATCACGCGCTTGCCGCGCGAACTCGGGTGCAGGCCTTCGCCGGCGAGCATCACGCCGGCCTTCACCAGCTCCTCGTTGAACGCCGTCATCTCGCGCAGCAGCTTCTCGCTCGGCATCACGCCGGCTTCGGACTCGGCCGTGGCGTGGACCATCACCATGCATCGCATCGTCGTCTCCTCGAATCGGGCCGGCGGAGTGCCGGTTCCTGCTGGCACGACGGGCCGGCAGGCGGGATTTCGACAAATGCCGGACGGGGCCGTACCTGCGCGCCGCGTTTTTCCGGCCGGGAAGGCGGCGACCGTGGTGCAATGGATGACCTGGCGGACCTAGGATCGAGATCCCTCGGCGCGCCCGCATCCCTTATCCGGCAGGAGTTTTCCCATGCACGCCAGCGGCACCTTCGACGTCAAGCTTGCCCCGCAATCGCCCGCCCCCGGCGTCGAGCCGGCAGCCCTCGGGCGGATGAGCATCGACAAGCGCTTCCATGGCGACCTGGAGGCCACCAGCCTGGGCGAGATGCTTTCGGCCGGCACCGGGATACCCGGTTCGGCCGGCTACGTGGCGATCGAGCGGGTGACCGGCATGCTTGGCGGGCGCGAGGGCAGCTTCGTGCTGATGCACTACGGGCTGATGGAGCGCGGCACGCCGAGCCTGCGCGTGTCGGTGGTGCCGGATTCGGGCACGGGCGCCCTGGAGGGGATCCGCGGCGAGCTGACCATCCGCATCGAGCAGGGGCGGCACGAGTATGGGTTCGAGTACGAGTTGCCATGATCGTATCGAGGGCTTCCGCGGAAATTTCGAGGCGAGCCCCGGCCCCTCACCCCAGCCCTCTCCCCCGTCCTTGATGAATGACGGGGGAGAGGGAGCGGTTCATGGCGACTTGGGGAGCAAGGTCAGCGTCCACTTCGCGGGCCCGGGCAGCAGCGGCGTCGGCCGGCCGTCGACCCAGTCGGCGTGCCCGGCGCCGTAGTAGGGCGACAGCGGGTTGTCGCTCTGCCCGCCGGGCATTTCCAGGATGCCCTGGGCCTCGTGCCCGGGTGACACGGCCAGCCGTTCGGAAGCGCCGAAGCCCGGTGCGGCCACGCGCGGCATGTTGGCGTCGCCCGGCAGCGGATCGTCGGGCATGTCCAGGAAGCGCGCGAGGAAACGCGGCAGCGCAGGCGAAAGCGCGTGGCGGATGCCGGCCCGGTTGATCTCGCCCCAGGTGCGCGCGGCCAGGCCGCCAGGTTGCTCGCCCAACGTGGCTGCCACGCGGCGCGCGGCATCCTGCAGCAGTGCGTTCCAGCTCTTGTAGCGCGGGTCGAGCAGCCAGGCCGGCTGGTCGCGCAGCAACGCCCACACGGCCGCCTCGGCGTTGCCGCTGCCGGAAGGCCAGGCGAAATCGGGGTAGCGCGCCTGCACCCGCGCCACGAACGGCGCCAGCGCCAGCCGGTGCACTTCGTCGCGGAAGGCGCGCACCAGCCGGTAGTCCACGCTGTCCGGCGCGGCGCGGTTGCGCCAGCTGGCAGTGAGTTCGCGCATCTGCCCGAGTGCGGGATCGCGCGCACCGGCCAGGGTGTCCTGCAGCAGGCGCTGCCAGGCAGTGAGGAACACCGCGCGGTCGTCCAGCTGGATGTCGAGCAGGTTGCCGGTGGTGAACACGGCATGCATGCGCAGATCGTCGCGGATCTGCTGCGCGCGCGCGCCCAGGTCGTGGCCGCCGTTGCCGAGCAGGTCCAGGGCCGGACCATCGACGGTCCGGTTGTTGGCCGTCCATAGCCGGCCGCCGTCCGGGTCGACGATGCGCGGGTACTGCGACGGCGCGGCCCAGCCCTGCCAGCCGCCGCTCGCCTGCGCCCCGTCGGACGGCGCCTGCGGATCGCTGCCCAGCGGGCGCAGCGGAATGGCGTTGCCGGCGATGGTCCAGCCGATATGGCCCTCGTGGTCGGCCACCAGCAGGTTCTGCGGCGGCATGCCCAGCGTCGGCGCCAGCTCCAGCGCGGCGGCGACGCTGGGCGCGTGCTCGAGTTGCATCAGGCCGAGGTTGTAGGCGCGCGGTCGGTGTGCGATCCAGGCCAGCGCCAGCGGCGTGCCGTCGACATCCTTCGCCAGGATCGGGCCCCAGCGCGTGTCTTCCACGTCCAGCACGCGGTCGGGTGCGTCCTTGACGTGGATGCGCTCGGCATGGGGCTCGATCGTCGCCCAGCCGCCGGGCACCTTGTAACGCGCGGAGTCGGCCGGATCGCGCGCCACCCGCACCCAGTCCATCCAGTCGCCGTAGCTGTTGGTGAAGCCCCAGGCGATCTGCCCGTTGGAACCGACGACGAGCGCCGGCGTGCCGGGCAGGGTGACGCCCACTGCGTCGCGCATGCCGCCGGGCGCGCCGGCGTCGGGATAGCGCAGGCGGGTGCGGAACCAGATGTCCGGCACGCGCAGGCCCAGGTGCATGTCGTTGGCCAGCATTGCCGCGCCGGTGTCGGTCAGCGCGCCGGCGACGGCGAAGTTGTTGCTGCCGGGATGGCGGTCTTCCGGCGCGGGTGCGAGCGCGGCGGTCGCCGAGGACGTGGCGACCGCGGGCGTCCGGCGCAGGTCGAACACCGACGCGTCCGGGATCACTGCCGGGCGCGACAGCGCGCCGGCGATCGGCGCCTCCCAGTCCGGATCGGGCGCCAGCAGGAAATCCACCAGCGGCCGGGGCAGCGCCGCGCGCATGCGCGCGATGTCGAGTTCACGCGCGTTGTGGCCATGGCCGTTGAGGTCCAGGTACATCGCGCCGATCACCAGCAGGGCGTCTTCGGAGCGCCAGGGCTCGGGGTGGCTGCCGAGCAGGAAGTATTCCCACGGCTTTTCGCGCACGTCGGCCAGGCCCGCGTTCACGCCGTCGCGGTAGCGGTCCAGCACCTGCTTCTGCTCCGGCGGCATCGCCGCGTAGGCCGCTTGCGCCACCGCGCGCAGGCGGTGGCGGCGGATGTCCAGGTCGCTGTCGAGCGCGGCCTTGCCGACCAGTTCGGCCAGCTCGCCGGCGGCGGCGCGGCGCATCAGGTCCATCTCGAACCAGCGTTCCTGCGCATGCACGAAGCCGAGCGCGTAGGTGGCGTCGGCGCGGCTGCGCGCGTCGATGGTGACGCTGCCGTTGGCGTCGCGCGTCACCGTCACCGGCGCGGCCAGGCCCGCCATCCGGACTTCGCCATCCAGCCGTGCGCGACTGCCGGCCAGCACGTACCCGCCGGCCGCGAACGCCGCCGCCAGCGCCACCACCACAGCCAGCAGCAGCCAGCGCCACGGGTGGAAGCGACGACTCATTCGGGGCCGAACACCGCGAACATGCCGGCGTAGGGCTTGACCATGAAGGCCGGCGCGCCGGCGTAGCCTTCGCCGTCCAGATAAAACTGCGAGATGGTGCCGTCCAGGAACAGCGCGTCGCGGCAGCCCAGCTCGTCGCGGAACAGCCGCGCGAAGGTGTGGAAGTTCACCGGCGCCTCGCTCACTGCGAACACCACCTCGTGCGGCGTGGGCGGTCACACTCCACTGCCCCACCTTAGGGTGT
>NZ_JBCNYA010000049.1:0-16059 GCF_049727805.1 Frateuria sp. YIM B11624 | reverse complement strand
GCTCTTACTTCCCCTCTCCCCTTCGGGGGGAGGGTGAGGGTGGGGGGCCGGGGCTCGCCTTGAGAGCAATCAGAGCCTCGCTCGATTTTCCTTTGCCGCAAGACCCGCCCCCTCACCCCAACCCTCTCCCCGCAGGGGAGAGGGAGCGAAAAGCGGCGATAATGGCGCGATGACTTCCATGACTTTCGAACTGCTGGCCCGCGACGGCGTCGCCCGCCGCGGCCGCCTAGCCTTTGCGCGCGGCACGGTGGAGACGCCCGCCTTCATGCCCGTGGGCACCTACGGCTCGGTCAAGGCGATGACGCCGCGCGACCTCACCGAGCTCGGCGCCGAGATCATCCTGGGCAACACCTTCCACCTCTACCTGCGGCCCGGCCTGGAGATTGTGGAGAAGTTCGGCGGCCTGCACCGCTTCATCGGCTGGAACAAGCCGATCCTCACCGACTCCGGCGGCTTCCAGGTGTTCTCGCTGGCGCACAAGCGCAAGCTGGCCGAGGAGGGCGTGACCTTCGCCTCGCCGGTGGACGGGTCGAAGGTGTTCCTGTCGCCGGAAGTGTCGATGAAGATCCAGACGGTGCTGGACTCGGACATCGCGATGATCTTCGACGAGTGCACGCCTTACCCGGCGACGGAGAAGCAGGCCGCGGACTCGATGGAGATGTCGCTGCGCTGGGCCGAGCGTTCGCGCCGCGCCTTCGACGAGCTGCAACGTGCCCGTTCCAGGCCGCCCAACGCGCTGTTCGGCATCGTGCAGGGCGGCGTGTACGAGCCGCTGCGCCGCCGCTCGGCCGAGGGCCTGGTCGGCATCGGTTTCGACGGTTACGCGGTGGGCGGCCTGGCCGTCGGCGAGCCGGAGGCCGAGCGCAACCACACGCTGGACTTCACCGTGGGCCTGCTGCCGCAGGACAAGCCCCGCTACCTGATGGGCGTGGGCCGGCCGGAGGACATCGTCGAGGCGGTGCGCCGCGGCATCGACATGTTCGATTGCGTGATGCCGACCCGCAACGCGCGCAATGGCTTCCTGTTCGTGCCCGAGGGCACCCTGCGCATCCGCAACGCCAAGTATGCCGACGATACCCGCGTGATCGAGGAAGGCTGCGACTGTTATGCCTGCGCCAACGGCTTCTCGCGTGCCTACCTGCGCCACCTGGACCGCTGCAACGAGATCCTGGCGAGCCAGTTGGCCACGCACCACAACCTGCGCCACTACCAGCGGTTGATGGCGGGCCTGCGCGGCGTGATCGCCGCCGGCACGCTGGAGGATTTCGTCGCCGCGTTCTACGCCCGCCGCCGGGGTGCGGCGATTTGAAGCCCCCCGAGGGGCCGCCGGGGCGGGGCGGAACTTTCCGCCCATGGCGCCTTTCCCAAGGCGCGCTGCTTGCAAACGCGACCCCGTGCCGCCATGCAGGAACGCGTGAAGCTGCCGTGCATGCCCTGGGGGCGCATGGCATAATCCAAGACCTTTTTCTTGGCGGGGGCGGAAATTTCCTGTCCACGCCGCTACTTGCAGGATGAAACGATGAGTCTCCCGATGTCCCTCATGCTGGCCCAGGCGGCCCCCGCCGCTGCACCGGGCAACCCGCTCTTCAGCTTCCTGCCGCTGATCGCGCTGTTCGTCATCTTCTATTTCCTGATGATCCGCCCGCAGATGAAGCGCCAGAAGGAACACCGCAACATGGTGTCGGCGCTGGCCAAGGGCGACGAGATCGTCAGCAACGGCGGCATCGCCGGCCGCGTCGAAGAGGTGGGCGAGAGTTTCCTCACCGTCGAGATCGCGCCGAACGTGAAGATCAAGCTGCAGAAGGGCGCCATCTCGCAGGTGCTGCCCAAGGGCACGCTGAAGTCGTCCTGATCCTTCCGGCCAGCCAGGCCATCCGCCGCGGCCGAGGGGGCCGCGGCGTTCGCAGTAACGAGAACGGGCTTCCCAGGCATGAGTGACTTTCCACGCTGGAAATACGCGCTGGTCGCGTTGGTATTGCTGTTCGGCATCATCTACGCCTTGCCCAACGCGTTCCCGCCGGTGCCGTCGGTGCAGGTGCTCGCCACCCACGGCGCGCCGCTCGATGCCTTGGTCAAGCAGAAGGTCGCCGACGCGCTGACGGCGCAGAAGGTGGTCTACAGCGGACTGGCGATCGAGGGCGACCACCTGGTGGCCGACTTCCCTAACGCCGACGTGCAGGCCAAGGCGGCCGACGTGGTCAAGGGCGCGCTGGGCGACAACTACACCGTCGCGCTCAACCTGGCCTCCACCGTGCCGGGCTGGCTGCGCGCCATCCACGCCAACTCGATGCCGCTGGGCCTGGACCTGCAGGGCGGCGTGCACTTCCTGATGGCAGTGGACCAGAACGCGGTGGTCGACAAGCAGGAAGAACGCTACGCCGACGACATCCGCAGCCTGCTGCGCGAGAAGAACATCCGCTACGAATCGGTGACCCGCAGTGCCCAGCGCGGGCAGGGCATCGGCGTGGTGCTGCGCTCGGCCGCCGACCGCAGCGCCGCCACCGACGTGATCACCACCGAATACCCCGACCTGCTGGTGCGCGACGGCGCAAGCACCGGCGACCGCTTCCTGCTCACCGCCTCGGTCAAGCCGGAGAAGCTGCGCGAGCTGGCGCTGGCGACCATCCGCCAGAACACCGCCACGCTGCGCAACCGCATCAACGCGCTGGGCGTGTCCGAGCCGCTGATCCAGCAGCAGGGCGAGGACCAGATCGTGGTGGAGCTGGCCGGCGTACAGAACCCGGCCGAGGCGAAGAAGGTGATCGGCGCGATTGCGACGCTGGAGTACCGCGCCGGCATCGGCTTCCCCGGCGATCCGCGCGCCGTCGAGGCCGCGCGCACCGGCAATATCCCGCCGGAAGCCAACCTCTACTACGAGCGCGGCACCAACCGCCCAGTGCTGGTCAGCAAGCGCATCATCGCCACCGGCGACGAGCTGGTGGACGCCTCCTCCGGCGTCGACCAGCAGAGCGGTACGCCCAAGGTGGACGTGACCCTGAGCGCCTCCGGCGCCAAGAAGATGCTCGACTTCACCAGCGCCAACGTCGGCAAGCCGATGGCGGTGGTGTACGTGGAGACCGTCTACGACACCAAGATCGTCGACGGCAAGGAAGTGCACGTGCCGCACACCACCCAGGAAGTGATCAACGACGCGACCATCCAGGGCGTGTTCGGCAAGCAGTTCCAGACCACCGGCCTGGCCAGCCCGAAGGAAGCCTCCGAACTGGCGCTGCTGCTCAAGGGCGGCTCGCTGGCCGCACCGATGAACATCGCTTCGCAGTCCGTGATCGGCCCGAGCATGGGCCAGGACAACATCCAGAAGGGTCTGCGTGCCGTGCTGCTGGGCCTGGGGCTGGTGCTGCTGGCCGCCGCGATCTACTACCACCTGTTCGGCCTGGTGGCCGACATCGCGCTGTTCTTCAACCTGGTGATCCTGGTCGCGGTGATGTCGATGATCGGCGTGACCCTGACGATGCCGGGCATCGCCGGTATCGTGCTGACCCTGGGCATGGCGATCGACGCCAACGTGCTGATCTGCGAACGCGTGCGCGAGGAACTGCGCAACGGCTCCAGCCCGCACGCGGCCATCCGCGCCGGCTACGACAAGGCCTGGGCGACCATCCTGGACGCCAACGTCACCCACCTGATCGCCGCCCTGGCGCTCACCACCATGGGCTCGGGTCCGATCAAGGGCTTCGGCGTGACGCTGCTGATCGGCATCCTGACCTCGATGTTCACCTCGGTCACCGTGACCCACGCGATCACCGCGTTGATCCACGGCAACCGCAAGCTCAAGACCCTTTCGGTCTAAGCACTTATTGAAGAGTGCGGCCATGGATGGCCGCTTTTGCCCCGGAGACGGACCTCCGTACAGAGAACCTCAATGGAAATCTTCAACCACAACAGCAATGTCCCGTTCCTGCACTGGCGCAAGATCAGCATCGTCATCGCGGCGCTGCTGATGATCGCCTCGATAGGGCTGCTGCTCACCCGCGGCCTCAACTACGGCCTGGATTTCACCGGTGGCATCTCGGTCGAGGTCAAGTACGACAATACGATCGACATCGGCGACGTGCGCAAGGCGCTGGACGAGGCCGGCATCGAGAACCCGGTGGTGCAGAGCCTGGGCGGTTCGCGCCAGGTGCTGATCCGCCTGCAGCCCAAGGCCGACGGCAAGGACGGGGCGGCCGCCCCGGGCGAGGGCGCCTCGTCGCGCGCCGACAAGGTCGCCGCCAGCGTGATGGCCGCGCTCAAGAAGGAGCGCCCGGACGCGGTGGAGAGCAGCCACAGCTTCGTCAGCCCCCAGGTGGGCGACGAGCTCAAGAGCGACGGCTCGATCGCGGCGATCTTCGTGATCATCGGCATCGGCGTGTACCTGTGGATCCGCTTCGAGCGCCGCTTCGCGATCGCCGCGCTGCTCACCGAGGTGCACGACACCCTGGTGACGCTGGGCGTGATCTCGCTGGTGCAGCGCGAGTTCGACCTGACCGTGCTGGCTTCGGTGCTGGCGGTGATCGGCTACTCGATCAACGACAAGGTGGTGGTGTTCGACCGTATCCGCGAGCTGTTCCGGTTGGCGCGCAAGGCCGATCCGGAGGAGATCCTCAACCGCTCGATCAACACTACGCTGTCGCGAACCATCATCACCTCGCTGTTCACCGGCATCACCATGGCCGCGCTGTTCTTCATCGGTGGCCCGCAGGTGCACGGTTTCGCGATCACCATGCTGATCGGCATCGTGGTCGGTACGCTGTCCTCGATCTTCGTGGCCAGCCCGATCCTGCTGTGGCTGGGCGTGTCCAAGAAGGACCTGATGCCGCAGACCAAGGACAACCCGGAACTGGCACGGCGGCCCTGAGCGCCGCCCAGGCTTTCCGCCAGGAGCCCGGCCCAGCGCCGGGCTTCTTTTTTGGGGCCGCGCAACGGTGAACGGGAACTCGTTTCCGGCCGAACCGGACCGTTCAATTTTTCCTCCGCCCGACCGATAACCCGGAGTGCTTGCTAGGCGTCGCGCGCCCGGAGTTTGAAATGCTGGTTCTGGTTGGAACGTTGGTCGTGCTCGGCTGCGTGCTCGGCGGCTATGTGATGTCGCATGGGCAGCTGATGGCGCTGTGGCAGCCCTACGAACTGCTGATCATCTTCGGTGGTGCGATCGGCGCGTTCCTGGCCGCCAATCCCGGCAAGATCGTCAAGGGGGCGCTGCGCGACGTGGCCGGCCTGATGAAGGGTCCGAAGTACCGCAAGCAGGACTACGTGGACCTGCTCGCGCTGCTGTACGACATCTTCGGCGTGATGCGCAAGGAAGGCGTGCTCGGCATGGAGCCGCACATCGAGGACCCGCAATCGAGCTCGGTGTTCTCCGCCTACCCGCGGCTGCTGGGCGAACACCACCTGGTCGAGTTCATCACCGACTGCCTGCGCCTGATCGTCGGCGGCAGCATGGAGGCGCACGAACTGGAGGCGCTGCTCGATGCCGAAGTGGAAAACCATCACGCCGAGGCCGAGGCGCCCGCACAGGCGGTGGCGAAGATGGCCGACGGCCTGCCCGGCTTCGGCATCGTCGCGGCGGTGCTCGGCATCGTCACCACCATGTCCAACCTGGGCGGCGACACCTCGCGCATCGGCGCGCACATCGCCGGCGCGCTGGTCGGCACCTTCCTGGGCATCCTGCTCTGCTACGGCTTCGTCGGACCGCTCGCCGCGGCGATGGAAAGCCGCGTGCGCGAGGACGGCAAGGCCTTCGAGTGCGTCAAGGTGGCGCTGCTGGGCAACCTGCGCGGCTACAACCCGAAGGTGTCCGTGGAGTTCGCGCGCAAGGTGCTGTCGGCACAGTCGCGCCCGAACTTCCAGGACCTGGAGGATCACCTCAAGGGCGCCCGCGCCGGGGCCGGCGCATGAGCGAGGACGGCGGCCCGCCGATCATCATCAAGCGGGTCAGGAAGAAGACGCACGGCTACCACGGCGGCGCCTGGAAGGTGGCCTATGCCGACTTCGTCACCGCGATGATGGCGTTCTTCCTGGTCATGTGGATCCTCGGAGCCGGCACGCGCGAGCAGAAGGCGGCGATCTCCGAGTATTTCCGCAACCCGAGCATGACCCCCGGCAACGCCACGGTCGCCCCGCCGGGCCAGATGGGTCCGGGTGGCGCCAGCGACGCAGCGGTGCAGCTCGGCGGCGCGATGGATCTTTCCCACGGCCCCGGCAAGGACCGCCACAATGGCCCGCCGGGCGCTGCCTCGAAAGAGGAAATCGACAAGCAGGCACGCGCGCAGGAGAAGGCGCGCCTGCAGGAGCTGATGCAGCAATTGCACGCGGCGATCCAGAACAGCCAGGCGCTGGCGCCGTTCAAGGACCAGTTGCTGCTGGACATCACCTCCGAAGGCCTGCGCATCCAGATCGTCGACAAGCTCAACCGGCCGATGTTCGACCTGGGCAGCGCCAAGCTGAAGGACTACACCCGCGCGATCCTCGGCGAGCTGGGCACCTTCATCAACCGCGTGCCCAACCGCATCAGCATCACCGGCCACACCGACGACGCGCCTTACATCAACGAGCGCGACTACAGCAACTGGGAGTTGTCTACCGACCGTGCCAATGCGGCGCGCCGCGCGCTGCTGGCCGGAGGCATGGACAAGGGCAAGACCGCGCGCGTGGTGGGCCTGGCCGCCTCGGTGCCGTTGGACAAGACCCATCCGGACAACCCGATCAACCGGCGCATCAGCATCATCGTGATGACCAAGGAAGCCGAGGCGGCGGCGCTCTCGCAGGACGTGGTCGACAGCAAGCCGACACCGCCGAAGGGGCCGCCGACGGCGGCCGTGGCGACGCCATCGGCACCGTCGACCGGCATGCCTGTCGCCAGCGAACCCGCCGGCACCGCCCCGGCCGGCATGCCGATCGCGGCGACGGTGCTCCCGGTGCCACCCACGCTGCGCCCGGCCGGCCGTTAGTAACGCGCTCTCCCTCTTCCTCCAGGAAGAGACCTCATGCCGAGGTCACTACGCTGGCTGGCGAGCGGTGTCCGCTTTGCTCCCTCTCCCCTCGGGGAGCGGGCTGGGGTGAGGGGCCGGGGCTCGCGGCAATCCCCCGGCAGCACCTTGACGCGCTTCAGACCGGCACGATGGCGAGTTGGTCGCAAGAGCGCCCCTCACCCAACCCTCCCCCTCCGGGGAGAGGGCTCAATCCGAGCTCACTACGCTGGCTCACGAGCGGGTATCCGCTTTGCTCCCTCTCCCCTCCGGGGAGAGGGCTGGGGTGAGGGGCCGGGGCTCGCGGCAATCCCCCTGCAGCGCCTTGACGCGCTTCAGACCGGCACGATGGCGAGTTGGTCGCAAGAGCCCTCACCCAACCATCTCCCCGAGGCGAGACGGCTCAAGCCGCCTCACTCCTCCTCCACCTCCGGCAACGGCACGGCGATGTGGCAGGCCAGGCCGCTCTCCCGGTAGTCGATGCTTACCGCACCATTGCGCGCCGGGTTGAGGCTGCGCTCGATCAGGCGCATGCCGAAGCCCTTGTGGGTCGGCGGGCGTACCGGCGGGCCGCCGTGTTCGATCCAGTCCAGGTGCAGGATGGGCCGGCCGTTGGACTCGCCCACGCACCAGTGGATGCGCACGCCGCCGCCACGGTCGCCGAGCGCGCCGTACTTGATCGCGTTGGTGGCCAGCTCGTGCAGCGCCATGGCGAAGGACAGTGCGTTCTGCGGCGACAACCGCACCCGCGGTCCGGCGATGTCGAAGCGCTCGCTGCCGCGGAAGTCATGCGAGCGCGCCATCTGCTCCACCAGATCGCTCAGCAGCGCGCTGTGCCAGTGTTCGCGGGTGAGCACGTCGTGCGCGTGCGAAAGCGAGATCAGGCGTGCGTTGAACACCTCGGCCGCGCTTTCCACCGAAGAAGCCCCGTTGAAGGACTGCACCGCCAGGGACTGCACGATCGCCAGGGTGTTCTTCACCCGGTGGTTGAGCTCGTTGATCATCGTGCGCTGCTGTTGCTCGGCGAGCTTGCGCTCATGCACGTCGACCATCAGGCCGGCGAAGCAAGTGGGGCGGCCTTCCTCGTCGTGCTCGCAGCGTCCGGAGGCCTCGACCCACAGGTAGCTGTCATCCGGCTGGCGGATGCGGTACTGGTTACGGTAGGGCGCGCCCTGATGGATGCTCTCGTCGATGCGCACTTCCACCTCCGGCAGGTCGCGCGGATGGATGCGTTCCAGGAAGGTCTCGACGGGCAGCCCGGCCGCCGCCTGCGCGGGGTCGAGCGAGAACGCGTGGGCAAAGCGATGGTCGCCGGTGACCCGGTTCGCCTGCACGTCCCACAGCCAGGTGCCGATCACCGCGCCGGCATCGAGCGCCAGTTCGACCTGCTCGCGCGCGCGGTGGTAGGCGCGCTCGGCATTGACGCGCGCGGTCGTTTCCACCACTACGGCAAGGAAGCCGCGCGGCACGCCGTCGGTGTCGCGCAGCGGGATGTAATCGAGGTCGAGCCACACGTCTTCCGGATGGCCGTTGCGGAATAGCACCATCGGCTGGTCCTTGTAGGAAAGCGGATTCCCCGCCAGCGTCGTGTCCAGCACGTGCTGGTTGAAATCGGCAACCTCGGGCCATGCCGCCCGCACGTTGAGCCCGAGCAGGTAGGGATGGCGCGCCCCGGCGAATACGGCGTAACCGTCGTTGTATATCAGCTGCGCGTCCGGACCCCACGCCATCACCATCGGCAGGTTGGAGGAAAGGGTGATGTCCACCGCCGTGCGCAGCGCCTGCGACCATCGTTCGATCGGGCCCAGAGCGGTTGCTCCCCAGTCGTAGGCGCGCACGCGCTGGAGCATTCCCGGTTCGGATTGGGTCCGTCCGTTTTCGTCCATGAGCCGTTTTCTTGGTTGTTTTCTGCCCACTATAGGCACGGCCCATGTAGGCCATGTCATCGACGTGCGAGTCAGCGACAGCCTGCTGACTGGCGCCACGGGCGGCCGGCGGTGGGAGCTTACCGCCTGCTGCGGCGGGGCGGCCCGGTCACCGCTCGCAAGTTCGCGTTTCCGTGACCGCGTCGGCTAGCGGCGCAGGCGTGCGTCCAGGTCGGCCAGGCGGGCGGGGGTTCCCACGTCGGTCCAACGGCCGCGATGGTGTGCGCCGTGCGCCCGACCGGCGGCCATCGCCGCGCGCAGCAGCGGCGCCAGCTTGAAGCGCGGGGGCGTGGCCTCGGCACCGGACGTGTCGCCGATCGTCGCGCGCCAGTCCTGCAGCAGCTCGCGCCGGTAGATCCCGATGCCGCTGAAGGTCAGGCGCGGCGTGCCATCGGCGTGCAGCCGCCCGTGCGCGTCCAGCATGAAGTCGCCGTCCGGATGGTGGGTGGGGTTGTCGACCATCACCAGGTACGCGAGTCCTTGCGGTTCCGCAGGCAGCGCGGCGTAGTCCACGTCGCTGTGGATGTCGCCGTTGACTGCGATGAACGGCGCCTCGCCCAGCAGCGGCAGCGCGTTGAGCATGCCGCCGCCGGTTTCCAGCGGGGTCGGGCCCTCGTATGCGTAGCGGATGCGCAGGCCCCAGCGGCTGCCGTCGCCCAGCGCCTCGGGAAACTGTTCGGCCAGGTGCGAGGTGTTGATCACCACGTAGTGCACGCCGGCGTCGGCGAGCTTCTCCAGGTGCCACGCGATCAGCGGCTTGCCGCCGGCCTGGAGCAACGGCTTGGGCGTGTGGTCGGTGAGCGGGCGCATGCGCTCGCCCAGGCCGGCGGCGAAGATCAGCGCGTGCCTCATGCGGCGGCCGGCGCGGTGATGTCGCGCCCGCCCACGCAACGCTCGACCAGCGCGGCGAAGTCCGCCAGTTCGGGATAGCGTCGCGAAACGTCCAGCACGTAGCCGAGCACGCGCGGCAGGTCGGCGAGGTAGCCGCGCTTGCCGTCGCGATACCACAGGCGGCAGAAGATGCCGAGCACCTTGAGGTGGCGCTGCAGCCCGATCAGGTCGAACCAGCGGCGGAAATGGTCGCGGCCAACCGTGGCATCGAGCAGGCCCGCGTGCTGCGCGCGCTGGCGGTAGTGTTCCGCCCACTGCGCCACGCGCGCCTCGTCCCAGGCGATGTAGCAATCGCGCAGCAGCGAGGCGAGGTCGTAGGCGAGCGGGCCGTACAGCGCGCCCTGGAAATCGATAATGCCAGGGCTCAAGAGCCCTGGCGCGATGACGCCCGGGTTCCACAAAACGGCCGGATCATCCGTCGGCGGCTCGACGACCAGCAGGTTACGGCTGTGGAAGTCGCGGTGCACGAACACGCGCGGCTGCTCGGCGGCGTTGTGCAGCAGCACGGTGAACGCCTGCTCGATCACGTCCCACTCTTCGCACTCGGGCGTGTAGCCCAGGTGGCGCTGCAGGAACCATTCGGGCATCAGCTCCAGCTCACGCTGCAGGAAGGCGTGGTTGTAGGGCGGCAGCGAGGCGCCGTCGACGCCGGCCTGGATGCGCAGCAACGCGTCCATGGCCTGGCCGTAGAGCGCATCGGCGCTGGCTTCGTCGAGCGCCGGCAGGTAGAGCCGGTGGCCCAGGTCCTCGATCAGCAGGAAACCCTGCGCCAGGTCCTGCGCCAGCACCGCCGGCACGTGCAGGCCGGCCGCGCGCAGGCGCCCGCCGATCTCGACCCAGGGCGCGGGATCTTCCTGTGCGGGCGGCGAGTCCATCACGATCACGCTGCCGCCGTTGGCGTGCGCGCGCCAGTAGCTGCGGAAGCTGGCGTCGGACGAGGCGGGCTCTAGCGTGAGCGAGGGATCGCCGAGCGCGGCACGCGCCCAGGCGAGACGGTCGGCAGCGCGGTCGGGGGTGGCGGTCATGGGCGGGTCGGTCGCGGGCATCGCGTCAGCTTAGCGAGGCGACGCGCGCGCGGTCCATGGGAAGGCTCGGCTGCCGGCGGGCAAGGGTTCATCCCGTGAGACTGGGCTTTGCGATACTCGTGGCCGGCAGGTCCTGCCGACTGCCTCGCACATCACCACCTGGAAACCCGCCCGCATGACCCGACGATCCGGAAGCGCCGACCTGCCGCTGCATGGCGGTCGCGTGCCGCGCTGGCTGGCGGACCGGATGACTCGGCTGGGCGCGCTGATGGCCGAGGCGATCGTGCGCGAGTACGGCCGCGACGAGTTCCTGCGGCGGCTGGCGCATCCGTTCTGGTTCCAGTCCTTTGGCGCCGTGATGGGCATGGACTGGCATTCGTCGGGCATCACCACCAGCGTGATCGGTGCGCTCAAGCGCGGGCTGGAGCCGCTGTCGGCCGAGCTCGGCATCCACGTCTGCGGCGGGCGCGGCAAGCACTCGCGCGCCACGCCGGGCGAGCTGGTGGCGATCGGCGAGAAGGTCGGTTTCGACGGCGGCGCCCTGGCGAGCGCAAGCCGGCTGGTGGCGAAAGTGGACAGCGCCGCGGTGCAGGACGGCTTCGACCTCTACCTGCACGGCTTCATCGTCAGCGACGACGGCCAATGGGTAGTGGTGCAGCAGGGCATGAACGGCGAGCGCCGGCAGGCGCGCCGCTACCACTGGCTGTCGGAGAACCTGACGAGTTTCGTCGACGACCCGCACGCGGCGGTGGACGGGCCGGGGCAGGGACGCATCGTGAACCTGGCCGATCGCCGCGCGCAGGCCTCGCGCCTGGCGCAGTTGGAGCTGCTGCAGGCGCTCGGGCCCGATGGCATCGCGCGCGAGTTCACGCGGATCGAAGGCAAACCCGCGACGACCTCCGTCGAAGCGCCGCTGCAGCTCGGTCTGCTGCCGCACCTGGTAATGCCCGATCACCATGACGTGCGCGGCAGCGACGTGGTTGCGCGTCGCCTGCACGGCGCGCTCGCCGCCGCGGCGGAAAACGGCCCTCGCGATTTCACCGAACTGCTGCAGGTCCCCGGCGTGGGCGCCCGCACCGTGCGCGCGTTGGCGATGGTGGCCGAAGTGGTGCACGGCGCGCCGTGCCGCTTCAGCGATCCCGCGCGCTTCTCGCTGGCGCACGGCGGCAAGGATCGCCACCCGTTCCCTGTGCCCACGCGCGTCTACGACCACACCATCGGCGTGCTGAAGTCCGCGGTGGAAAACGCGAAGCTCGGACGCGACGAGCAACTCGCGGCGCTGAAGCGGCTGGACGAGCAGGCGCGCCGGCTGGAGCAGCACGCCAAGGGGCCGTCGGTCGCGCAGTACATCGCCGAGGAGCGTCAGCGCTCGCACGAATACGGCGGGCGCAGCGTGTTCGGCTGGGAGCCGCCGGCGATGCAGCCGGCCGGACGGAAGAAGGCCTCCTAGCTTCGGGCGCGGGCTCCGGGCCGCCGCCTCCCGCGGGGCGTGTGCGGGACTTCGCCTGCCTGGCCAACGACATCACTGCCGGTGGATTTCGCCGTCGCCGATGCCAAGGCACAGCCGCAACCACGGTAGATGGGACCAGGTCCGCCGAAGCGCGATGGCCGATGGTTTCACGGGTACGGCGGGATCGTCCGCCGGCGGTGCGGCCCGGACCAGCCGGCGCGCGAGGCGCCAGTCGCTGCAATGGCCGTGCAGGAACAGCAGGTCGGTCCACAGGGAAGTCATGGCGTTCTCGCAAGAGGCGGGTTGCAGTGCGTGGCGATCAATCGAGCGTGTCGCCGCTCAAGGCGGTGGCGAGCATCGAAGGGCGCTCGCAGAAGCGCGCATACCAGGCCGCCAGCCGTGGCCGCCCTGCCTGGAAATCGTGGACGTGGCGGAACTCGATCCAGCTCAGGGTGGTTGCCACCGCGATGGCGCCGAGGTCCGTCGCAAGTCCCTCGTCCATGTGCGCCTCGAGGTAATCGCACGCGGCCACGATCTTCGCCCGTTGCCCCTCGCGCATCGCCGGCCAGCGCAGCGCTTCGGGGCGGCGTTCGGCTTCCCAGCGCACGGCGATGCCGGCATCGGCCATGCCCTGGGCGAGCGCCTGCAGTTGCAGGGTGCGATAGCGCGCGACCGCATCGGTCGGAATCAACCTCGACCGGCCGTCGAGGTGATCGAGGTATTCGCAGATGACGTTCGAATCGAAAAGCGTCAGACCGGTATCGATCAGCACCGGCACCTTGCCCAACGGGTTGAACGCGAAGACCTCGTCGTTGCGGCGGGTCGGGCTGGTTTCGTGGTGGATCACCTCGAGGCGGTCGGCCATGCCCAGTTCGTGGGCGGCCACCAGCACCTTGCGGGCGTAGGGCGAATGGGTCTGGTAGAGCAGCTTCATGCAGTTCTCTGCGGGCGATTGAGGGTTTCAGGGGAACAGGCGCGTGCGCAATGCGTCGGAGATGTTTCCGCCGCTCAGCACGGTGGCGATCCGCCGACCGGCGTAGCGCTGCGGGTCGGCCAGGATGGCGGCCACGCCGACCGCACCGGCCGGCTCGACGACCAGGCCCAGATGGCGATGGATCAGCCGCATGGCCTGGAGGATCTGCGGTTCGGACACGGCCACGGTGGCATCGCAGCAGGCGCGCAGGTGGGGGAGCATCGACGCGATCGGCACGCGCACGGCGATGCCGTCCGCGATGGTCTGGGCTTCCCTGGTGGTGATCGCCCGGCCGGCGTCGATGGACAGCTTCATCGCCGGCGCGCTTTCGGCGACCGCGGCGACGATCTCGGCCGCGGGCGCGAGCTCGCGCAATACGGTGCCGATGCCGGCGAGCAGCGCGCCGTTGCCGACCGGCACGATGGCCGCATCGAACGTGGCGTCGCGCAGCAGCTCCAGCGCGAGCGTGCCGGCGCCCTCGGCGATCGCCGGCTCGGCACCGTCCTCGACGAAGCGCACGCCGCGAGCCATGGCATGCTCGCGTGCGGCTTGCTTGGCGGCATCGAAGTCGTGGCCCTGCAGCCGGACGTCGCCGCCGAAGAGGCGCATGGCCTCGATCTTCACCGGATTGGCCTGGGTTGCCGCGAACACGATGCAGGCGTGGCCGCGGCGCGACGCCGCCCGCGCGAGGCCCTGGCCGAAATTGCCGGCCGAGGCGCAGCAGACCGTCTCGCCCGGGGCGAGCGCCGTGGCGCAGAACAGTTCCGTGCCGCGCCCCTTGAACGAGCCGAGCGGATTGGCCAGTTCGACCTTCGCCAGCAACTGGCAGCCGAGCGCCGCATCGAGCGCGTCGTCACGGGCTAGCGGCGAATCGAGGAACACCGGGTCGATATGCCGGGCCGCCTGCAGGGTCCGGCTGAAATCTGGAGCGAGGTTCACGGGGTGGTTTGCCGTGCAGTGGGTACGGCGACCTATGCTAGGGTCCGCCCGCGCGGCGCGGCCGCATTGCGCGCCGGCAAAGCGGGTTTTCCCCCCGATCCACGAGGCGTTCGCGCGGCATGGCCATCGAACTGGACAAATTCGACCGCGGCATCCTTGCGATCCTGCAGGCCGACGCGCGCCGCTCGGCCGAGTCGATCGGTGCGCAGGTCGGTCTTTCGGCGTCGGCCGTGCAGCGGCGGCTGGCTCGGCTGCGCGAGGAGGCGGTGATCGCCGCGGAGGTCGCCGTGGTCGATCCGCGGCGCGTCGGTCGGCCGCTGACCGTGATCGTGGACGTCGAAGTCGAACGCGAGCGTCCGGAACTGCTGCATGCGCTGAAGCAGTGGATCGGGGCGGAGCCAGCCATCCAGCAGGCCTGGTACGTGACCGGCGAGGGCGACTACGTGCTGATCGTCACCGCGCGGGATATGGAGGAGTACGAGGCGCTGACCAAAAGGCTGCTCGAGGACAACCCGAACGTGCGCCGCTTCCACACGCGGGTGGCGCTGGGCACGCTCAAACGCGGGCTGGCGTTGCCGATGGAGCAGGCGCTGCCCTGAACCTGCGGCGCCGCCCGGGCAGGGCCCGGTCCGGTTCCGGCTTTCACGTTGGCTGCCGTGCCAGGCCCGTCAGCGCCGCGAGGCTTGCGCCAGGCAGCGCTGGTAGCGGCCATCGACGCGCCTGGCGAACCACGCAGTGGTGAGCTTGCGGGTGATCTTCGGGCTTTCCAGCCGAATGCGCGGCAGCATGGCCCGCGGCAGCGGCTTGCGCGCGGCGGCCTCGGCCAGCTCGAACACGCGCGCGTACAGGTCGCTGCGGGCGAAGTCGGGGCTCTCGCCCTGGGCAAGCGCGTCGTGGATTTCGCCCGGCTCCATGTCGAGCCGCCGCGCCAGCGTGCGCACGGCACGTTCGGTGGCGCCCACGCCGCCGTCGTAGCGCACCAGGTCGCCGTCGACGTCGAGCGGAATGCCCGACGCCACGCTCACTGCGTTCTGGAACGCGGCGTTGCGGCTGGCGTACCAGCCGGCGTTGTAGTCGGCGAAGCGGTAGAGCATCTGCGGATAGTCGGCCGGGTAGCCGAGCAGGTGCGCGATGCCGAAGTACAGGCCGCCGCGGCGGCTGAACACCTCGTGGCGGATAGAGCCGTCGACCGGATACGGGTAGTCGTGCGAGCCGACGTAGTCCTCGGCGAAGGCCACGCTCACCTGCATCGGTCCGCCCGTGTGCACCGGGTTGTCGTCACCCAGCAGGCGCTTGCCCAGCGGCACCATGCCGATGAAGTCCTCGTACAGCCGGCTCAGCTCGCGCTCGGTGCGCACCGCGGCCAGGCGGTCGCCGTAGCTCTTGCCGTCGGGCGATTTCAGCGCGAGTGCGGCGCGTACGAGGAACTGCGGGACGTGGTGTCCTGCGGCACGACGGTCGATCTCCCTGCGCGCGATCGTCCCCAGACCGGGCACCACCGGGTCGGCGTGGAAGCCCGATTCCTGCGCGGCGACCGCGAGCGCGGCGCACAGGTTGCCGTCGGTCGGCGGGATGTCCAGCGCGGCGAACGCGGCGTAGGTATCGGCCGCCCAACCGGCGCGGTCGGCGGTGTCGGCGGGCAACAGGCGCGCGATCTGCGCGCGCACCTCGGCCGGGCGGCGCTGCGGCGCTTCCACGTGCGGCCGCGCACAGCCGCCGAGCAGGGCGAGCAAAGCAAGCAGTACGACCGGTCGGGAAAGCGCACGCATGTCTCTCATGCTGCCGTAGCGCCCGCCAATGGCGACTGAAGCCGACACATCTGCCGCGAGACCGTAGGGTGGGCTTCAGCCCACCGCACGCCGCAAGCCGACGGTGGGCTGAAGCCCAC